>JAEYIG010000035.1 GCA_023409175.1 Pseudomonadota bacterium | reverse complement strand
TCGATATATGCCATGGGCCTTCTTTACAAAAATGGCGTTATCGTCAGGAAAGACATCGCCCGTGGCCTGACTCTCCTGAAAAGATCCGCCAACATGGGCTTTGCAAGGGCACAGAATTATCTCGGCGTCGCCTACTATGAAGGCAACGATGTCGAACAGGATTACAAGGAAGCGTTCGACTGGTATGGCAAAGCTGCCGTTCAGGGCTATCCGGATGCCGAATACAATCTGGCAGTCATGTACGGCCTTGGAAAAGGAACCCGACAGGACTTTGCCGAAACCATCAAATGGCTTCGGAAAGCGGCCATGCACCAGCTACCGGAAGCGCAGTATGGCCTCGGCGTGATGTATTCCCGTGGGGTGGGCGTCACGAAAAATGACGAACAGTCTGCTTACTGGTTCGGGAAAGCCGCCCGGGCCGGTTACCTGAAAGCCCAGAACAAACTGGGTGTTTTGTATTCAGAAGGCCTTGGCGTCGAAAAAGACGTCAAAAAAGCGATTCACTGGTTCGAATCCGCCGCAGAAAAGGGGTATGCCAGAGCCCAATACAACCTGGCGGTCATGTATGACAAGGGGATTGGCGTCGCCGCTGACAAGGCAAAAGCCCTGATGTGGTACCGCAAGGCGGCGGCTCAGGGCAACGTGGCGGCACAACAACGCCTGAAAAATCTGCAATAGGACGGAAAACCAACGACAGGATCGTAGTGTCAGGATTTGAGATCCTGTCGTCCTAACGACGCTTCACGGTAATGATGAACCGCTTTGTCTTCATTTCCCATCCTGTCATGTAATTGCGCAAGCAAAAGATGGGCCTGGTGCATGACAAGCCTGTCGTTACCCAATGACAGGGCTTCTTCAAAATATTGGCGAGCCATGTCGTAGGACTTCTGCCGTGAAGCGAGTTCCCCAAGGGCAAGCAGAAGCTGCGGTTGTCGCCCGTATTTTTCAAGCCATTGTTCGCACTGTCTTGACTGGGTCTCCAGATCCGTAGAATCCGAACTGTCGGCACATTCAACAAACGCATTGACCAGACGGTCGTCCAATCCTTTGTCGAGGGCAACGCAAAGGATTTCCCGGCTCTTCTTCGGCAACATGCACTGGTAAAAAGCCTTTGCGGCACTGGCCGCTACAGCCGGTTTTTCCCGGTAGTCTTCCGGAATGTCCTGCCAGAGCCGTGTTACCGATTCCTCATCGGGCAAGGATTCATTGAAAAGACTGATGTAAGCGGCCTCTTTGAGTTTTTCCGACAGGACGGGGCGCATGACATGATGCTTGTCCAGCGACTGGACGAGCCTTAACACTTCTTTCCAGTTCCCGATTTGCCGGTTCGCCTTGAGGGACAGGCGCTGGATATGGATATGCCTTGTACCGCTCGCGTTAAGCTCTTCTATGACATCGAGTGCCTTATGAGGCTGGTGTTCGTCAATGTACAACTCGGCTTTGGTGACAAGGCACGCCGTATCGTATTCCTGATCGTTTTCGATACTTTTCAGATAATCGTCACGTTTGTCGTACTGTTGTATGGCCTGCGATGCCCTCGCCCCTATCAGCGCGGCATATCCCCTGTTTTTCTGCCAGTTCCATGCCTCGCTGGCCGCTTTCTGTGCCTGGACGAAACGGCCTTCGAACAGGGCTTTCAGGGACATGCGCAATGCCTGATTGCTTTCCCTTTCTTTTTTCTGTTCCCGGGCCATTGAAACCCGTGAAGGCAATTTCAACGCCAGATGAATGGCCTTGAAAACCAGATAAAGCAAAACGTACAAAAAAGCCAGTAACAAAAGGAAAAAATTAAGCGACAGATCAACCCGGTAGGGAGGCCAGAAAAAAACGACGTTCCCGGCATTGAAATGAACCAGTACAGCCAGACCGACTGCCGTTGCAAAAAGCCCTAGTATCCAGAGAAAGATTCGCATGGCATCAGTTCTTCATTCGGTAATTCTGGACGGCACCCAGGCTATCCGAGAGAGTGGGAATGTCAACGGACAGATCGCTTGATTCAAGATGTCTCAACGTCGCCCTTACCGACTTGACGGAGTCTGCCGAGGTATCGAAATAGCGGTCAAGCAGATCCAGCATGGCACTGATATCGTTCCTGAAAGAGTTCTGGGAATGCGACAAGAGGGACAGGCGGGCAGAGAGCAGGCGCAATTTCAGGTTTTCTTTCAGGTAATAAGCCTGCGAAGGCGACAGTATCAACGCATCCGGCGTATCCACTTCCTGAACCCTGACAAGTGAATGGATTTCACCTCGCATATCGTCCACCCAGTCATTCCACAATACCGCACCGGAATGCATCCACTCAGAAGGCGACATGGAAAATTCGAACTGCTTTTTCAATCCTGCATAAGCTTCCTGGCGATGGTCGGGCAGCGGTTTTTCTCCCGCCATCAAAGGCAGTCGGTTGACCTCATTGATGATGCCGTCCAGTTTCAGGGCCATACCGGCCGTATCGATATTCGGAACGGCCCTCAGGCGTTCGATATCCCGTGCAATCGCACCCCTGATCACGATGAACTGGGGCTTTTTGGAATGGGACAATGTCCTGTCGGCATTTTGCAGGGCAACGAGTGCCCCGTCGATATTTCCGGAAAGTTGCAGTTGCTGATTGGCCGTCGACAGAACCTGCTCGATTTCGGCCAGCGACCAGTCGTCCCTGCTTTTCGACAGATCCTGATACATCTGGGAAAGGGATACCTGCTGGTTCTGGGTCTCTGACTGCCTGTTTTCCAGATTGGCGACCTTCGCCTGAAGGTCCACCATCATGTCCTGGGTTGTCCTGGCAATCGTTTTCGCTTCGAGGCTGGCATCGTCACCGCTCTGCAAACGTTTCGCCAGTTCGGCACGGAGCCCCCCGATTTCGATATGTGCATAAACCAGATGGGCGACAAACAACACAGCGACGACAAGCAATCCCCAGCTCAGCCAACGCAGACGTCGCTGCAAGCCGTGAAACGTTTCGGCTTTGCCGGAAGAAACGGATTCGGATGATGAATCTTGTGACGACATATTCATTAATTTTAATATTCCCGAGGAATATTATAGCCTTTGAATCCCTCTTTTTATGTCCCGTATTGAAAGACATGGGAACGAAGCCGTATTGAAGAAAATTTTTTTATAGGCAAAGCGCCAAAACAAACGATTTGCCTGTCTTTTTTTGTCCGCTTCCCATCGTCCCTGTTGGGAATTCGCGACATGTATTCAGCGCCTTTCATGACGGTATCCTGACTGCCCGGGCTTTTCAGTTAACTTTCATTTTACGAATGGTTGGGGCCTTTATTGGCAAAATTGACAATTTTTTATATAAAAATCTGACATGAAAGGTCGGATATGATACGAAAAAAGGTATACTGTCTGACCTGTCCGGACACAAAGAAAAGTGTGTATCTTCATATTCTTCCATGATGGATCACCGCTCTTTTCTGTCGTGTCGTTTTTTATTTTTTGTATGACAGGAGTTTCTGGTTTCCTGTACGGCCCCGACCGTATTCAGAACTGTCAGCTCCGACTTTCAGCATGTTTTCTGAAAATAAACCGAACAAACCCGTTATATCGACATCCGTCATTATCCATGACAGATCATTTTGTCTTACCTGACCCTATTATCACTATGGCAGATCAGCATCCGGAAATGAGCCTTAACAATTTATCGAAGTCCCAAACAGAAGCGCCTGAAAAAGAAGATATTCGCATGCTTGGCCGCATGCTCGGCGACACAATCCGCGAAAAAGAAGGCCAGGACATTTTCAATCTGGTTGAAAAAGTCCGTCAGACGGCCGTCAGCTTCCGGCGCAATCCCGATATCTGCTCGGCAGATACCTTGAACAGCCTGCTGAAAAACCTGAGCCGGAATCAGGCCATTTCCGTCGTGCGCGCTTTTTCCTATTTCTCGCATCTGGCCAATATCGCGGTCGACAAACACGCCAACCTGACTTACCGGCAAGCCCTCATTTCCGGTGCACCTCCGGAAAAGGGCAGCCTGAACTACGCCCTGGACCAACTCGACAAGGCAGGCGTTTCCGGTGCCGATATCAAGAAATCGCTGAAGAAAACGTTCATCTCTCCGGTCCTGACGGCCCATCCGACCGAAGTGCAGCGCAAAAGCACACTGGACAGCGAACGTGAAATCGCCCGTCTCCTTGCAGAACATGGCACGAACCTGACGCCAAAGGAAAAGAAATACAATACGGAAATGCTCGCTGCGCAGATCGCAGCACTCTGGCAGACACGCCTTTTGCGTTATACCCGTTTGTCCGTGGCCGATGAAATCAACAATGCACTGTCTTACTACCGGACGACGTTTTTGCGTGAATTGCCTGAACTCTATAACGCTATCCAGGAAGAGATCGGTGAACGGTATCCGGAAAGTGTCGATGGCATCGCGGCTCCGGGTTCCGAAAGCAAATACCTTCAAATGGGCAGCTGGATCGGCGGTGACCGCGACGGTAACCCGAACGTCAATGCCGACACGATGCTTCACGCACTGGAACGCCAGTCCCATCTGGTCATGGAATTCTATCTTGAAGAAATCCACAACCTCGGCGCCGAACTGTCCATTTCGTCACTGTTGAACCATGTCAGTCCTGAACTGCAGGAACTGGCAAACACCTCCTCCGATACATCGTTGCATCGCGTGGACGAACCGTATCGCCGCGCCCTGATCGCCATTTATTCCCGTCTTGCCGCTACGGCACGTGACTATGGCATGACGAACCTGCAACGCAGTGAGATCGGAACCGGCGAACCGTACGCGACTCCGGAAGAATTCGGTGCCGATCTGAACATCCTGATTGATTCCCTGAATCAGAATGCAGGCGAATTGCTCGTCAGAATCCGTCTTGGTGCACTGAAAGCCGCTGTCGATATTTTTGGCTTCCACCTTGCAACACTGGATATGCGCCAAAGTTCTGACATTCACGAACGCATCCTGACGGAAATTTTTGCGACCGCCCAGGTCGAACCGGACTACGCCAGCCTTTCCGAAGAGAAAAAGGTTGAATTGCTGATCAATGAACTCAGCCAGCCACGCCTGCTTTATTCTCCGTTTGCGCAATATTCGGAAGAAACGACGTCCGAGCTGAAAATCCTGCGCACCGCCCGCTATATCCGTGAACAGTACGGCAAACGTGCGATTACGAATTACATCATTTCCCATACCGAAACGGTCTCGGACATCCTCGAAGTCTACCTGCTCCAGAAAGAATCCGGGCTGCTCCGTCCGAAACTGCAGGAGGGTTCGAATACACCGCAGTGGAATGACGCCGAAGCTGACCTGATGGCGATTCCCCTCTTTGAAATGATCCCCGACTTGCGTCTGGCTTCTGCCATCATGAAAGAAACCATGAGCATCCCTCTGGTCAGGAACCTGATCAGGAAACAGGGCGACTTGCAGGAAGTCATGCTCGGTTATTCCGATTCGAACAAGGACGGCGGGTACACCACCTC
>JAEYIG010000004.1 GCA_023409175.1 Pseudomonadota bacterium | reverse complement strand
CGGCCAAAGCCATATTGGCGCAGGAGAGGGCGTTGACGGCGCCGATGACATTGCGCTGGACGCAGGGGATCTCGACGAGTCCGGCAATCGGGTCGCATACGAGTCCCATCAGGTTGCTGATCGCCATGGCACAGGCGTATGAACACATCTGGTTGCTGCCGCCACCGAGGAAGGTCACGGCAGCGGCTGCCATCGCGGCGGCTGTGCCGACTTCGGCCTGGCATCCGCCTTCGGCTCCGGAGATGGATGAACGGGTTGCGATGACCTGTCCGAATCCGGCGGCAATGTAGAGTGCCTGTATGATGAATTCATCGGATATCAGGCGTTCACGGACGAGCGGGAGCAGGACAGCAGGGATGACGCCACAGGAACCCGCTGTCGGCATGGCGACGATCCGTTTCATGCACGCGTTGCATTCGCTGACCCGGAGGGCTTCGGCAATCACGTCGTTCAGGAAATCGCCTCCGAACAGGATACCCTGCTGGCTGGCCAGCCGGACTTTTTCCCCATCGCCACCGACAAGGCCGCTGTTGGAGCGGTCCATCGGATTGTAGTGTTCCCCGGACGTTTTCATGGCTTCCCAGAAATAACGCATCTGGGTCAGGGATTCTTCACGGGTGCGGTTCTGGGAAGCGATGTCGTCTTCAAGGATGGTTTCCCACAGGGGCAGTTTTTTCGCTTCGGCCTGTTCGAGCATTTGTTTGATGGATTGGAATGCCATGTCAGCCCCTTAATTTTCGTGGTTCAGGAAGGTCACTTTCATGATGCCTTCCATTTGTTTGAGCCTCTCGACCAGCTCGGTGGGAATGGTCGAGTCGCATTCGATGACCATGACGGCCTGTCCGCCTTTCATGTGGCGGTGCAGTTGCATGGTGGCGATGTTGATCTTGTGGTTTGCCAGTTCGGTCGTCACACGGGCGACATGGCCGGGACGGTCGTGCTGGGCATGGACGATCAGGGTATTCTCATCGCCGGAGAAGTGGGAGGTGATGCCGTCGATGCGAGAAACGATGATGCGGCCACCGCCGAGAGAGGAAGCGACAAGCTCGAGTTTCCTGCCCTGTTCGCCTTCCAGCCGTATCATGGTCGAGTTCGGATGGGCGTTCGGGATATGGGCCGTATCAATCGAGAAAGTCATTCCCCCTTCATGGGCGATGTCGAAACTGTCCGGTATGCGTTCGTCGTCCGGCCGGATTCCCATGATTCCGGCGACGATGGCACGGTCCGTTCCATGGCCCGAACCGGTCATGGCGAAAGAGCCATGCAGGAGGATTTCGGCCCTGACGGGTTTCTCGCCGAGGAGTTTCCGGGAGACCAGTCCGATTTTAACGGCACCGGCGGTATGGGAACTGGATGGGCCGATCATGACAGGGCCGACAATGTCGAATAGTTTCATGTAAAAACCGCTTTCATTAATGGACGGAATTCTTTTATTTCCTGCTGCGTTTTTTCTTCCGAAAGGATACAACGCTTTTCTGGAGTTTGCAGGGGATATTTGCCAATATCTTTTTCCCGGATGGGGCAATGGGGCCTGAGTGTTTTTTGCTTCCGTTTGATGAAATGGCGTGTTTCCCCGGATTGCCGTCATAAGGCATGACAGTCCTTTTTGTTCCTTTGTTTCTTGTCAATCTATAGATGAGCCGGGAATGACAGTATCTGTATGGATTTATGTTCATTGTCCGGTCTCTCTCTGGAGACGGGACGATTCAGGAGAATTCGTATGGATATGGGCAATCATGACGGCAGGCAGGATGGGGTGAAGGATATGGCTGGGCATTCGGGCAAACCTGACGAAAGTGGAAACGGTTCAGGCATGAAAATGGATAAGCACGAAAATGCCATGTCCATGGACACAGGGGATGCCCATATGGATATGGCCCATATGGACCATATGAATGACATGGGCCATATGAACCATATGGGAAACCTGAAGCAGAAATTCTGGGTCAGCCTGATTGTTGCCATCCCTATTTTCCTCCTGTCCCCCATGATGGGCCTGGAGCTGCCTTTCCAGTTCACGTTTGAAGGATCTGACTGGGTGGTGCTGGCTCTGGCGACGTTTTTGTTCTTTTATGGTGGAAAGCCGTTTTTCTATGGGGCGGTCAGCGAACTGAAGAACCGTCGTCCTGCCATGATGACGCTGATTTTCATGGGGATATCCGTTGCGTATTTTTACAGCCTTTATGCCTTTGTCGCCAACCAGTATGTCCATTCGACTGTCGAACACATGGATTTTTTCTGGGAACTGGCCAGCCTGATCGTGATTATGTTACTGGGTCACTGGATCGAGATGAGGGCGGTCGGTGATGCCGGGGATGCCCTGAAAAAAATGGCGCAGTTATTGCCTTCGTCAGCCCATCTGGTGGCGGATAGCGGAAAAACGATCGACGTGGCGATCAGTACGGTCAAGATCGGCGATGTGCTGATGGTCAAGGCAGGAGAAAAGATTCCGGCTGACGGGACGATCATTTCGGGTGAGTCGAGCGTGAATGAATCAATGGTGACCGGGGAGGCGAAAGCCGTCGCCAGGAAAACGGGGGACAAGGTGATCGGCGGTTCCATCAACGGGGACGGGACGATCGAGGTTCAGGTGACGGGGACTGGGGAATCAGGCTATCTTGCGCAGGTGATGAAGCTGGTCGGGGATGCCCAGAAGGAAAAATCACATGCGGAAAACCTGTCCGACAAGGTCGCCAGGGCACTTTTTTATGTCGCGCTGGGTGTCGGTTTGCTGGCGTTCGCCGTTTGGTACATTTTGACGGGTAATTTGAATACGGCTCTTGAAAGGCTGGTGACGGTCCTGATCATTGCCTGCCCGCATGCGCTGGGGCTGGCGATTCCGCTGGTGGTGGCGCGTTCGACTTCTCTGGGGGCCAGTCATGGCCTTTTGATCCGCAACCGTCATGCGGTGGAAGAGGCAAAAGCGATCCGTGTTGCGACGATGGACAAGACAGGTACGCTGACGGAAGGGAATTTTGCCGTTTCCGAGGTCATTCCCCTGGCAAATGGCTGGAATGAAAATCATGTCCTGATGGCGATGGCAGCACTGGAGAGTGCATCCAGCCATCCATTGGCTGCCGGAATCCTGGCCGAGGCGAAAAAAAGGGAACTGGATTATCCAAAAGCGGAAAATGTCAGTGTGATCGAGGGAATGGGGTTGTCCGGTACGGTGAACGGTTACGAAATGAAGATCGTCTCGGCAGCCTATCTTGACCAGCGGCATCTGGCCTATAGCGAAAAACAGTTTGCACAATTGTCGGCAAAAGGGAATTCTCTCAGTTACCTGCTGGATGGCGATACTATCGTGGGAGTGGTCGCGCAGGGTGACCAGATCAAGCCGGATGCGAAAAAGACGGTAGAAGCGCTGAAAGCGATGGATATCGAGCCGGTGATGCTGACCGGAGACAATGAAGGGTTTGCAAAGGCGGTAGCCGATGAACTCGGGATTACGGAGTTTTATGCGCAGCTTTTGCCGCAGGCCAAGGAACAGATCATTGCCGGTTTCCAGAAAAAGGGGCGTCCCGTCATGATGGTCGGGGACGGGGTGAACGATGCACCGGCACTGGCGAAAGCCGATATCGGTATCGCCATCGGCGCGGGAACGGATGTGGCGATCGATTCGGCGGAAGTGATTCTGGTGAAAAGCGATCCATACGATATCATCCATTTCCTCTATCTGGCGAAGAAAACGACGAAAAAGATGATCCAGAATTTATGGTGGGGTGCCGGGTACAATATTGTTGCCATTCCTCTGGCTGCCGGCATTCTGGCACCGGTCGGGATTGTCCTTTCCCCGGCGGTCGGGGCGATCCTGATGTCGATCAGTACGGTTGTCGTGGCGGTGAATGCCATGACGCTCAAAATGGAATGATTTCCGGATTCCGGCGTGACTGCAGGTTTGACTGTTTATAATGTGAACGTTATCAATAGCCGGAGCGGAAAAGATGATGCGAAACGGGGACGCTTTTGCCTTGAAGGGAAACCTGGTCTATACGCCATTCCCTGAGCAGATAGTTTCATTGCCGGGACATTATCTTGTCTGTGAAGAAGGTACCGTTGCCGGGACTTTTTCCGTATTGCCGGAACGTTTCAGGGATATTCCGGTTGAAGATTGCGGGAATTCCCTGATCATTCCGGGGTTTGTCGATCTCCATATGCATGCGCCCCAGTATGCCATGCGGGGACTGGGAATGGACTTGCAATTGCTGGAGTGGCTTGAGACGACGACTTTTCCTGAAGAGGCACGTTATGGCGATCTGGTTTATGCGGAAAAGGCGTACCGTCTTTTTGCTGGAGACCTGAAGAAATCGTCGATTACCCGCGCCTGCATTTTTGCGACGATCCATGCGGATGCGACTTTGATGCTGATGCAACTGCTGGAAGAAACGGGAATTGTCGCTGCGGTCGGCAAGGTCAATATGGATGTCCGCTGTCCGGATTATTATGGGGAAACGACGGCGGCTTCGATTGGCGAGACAGTGCGCTGGATTGAAGCCTGCAAGGATCGCTTCAGCAGGGTTTCTCCCATACTTACGCCGCGTTTCGCACCGGTTTGCAGTGCGGAACTGATGGCAACGCTGGGCAATCTCCAGCAGAAATACGGATTGCCCTTGCAATCCCATTTGTCTGAAAACATCGCTGAAGAGCAATGGGTGCAATCGCTTTTTCCCGATAGCCGTTTTTATGGTGAGGTTTACGACCGTTTCGGCATATTCGGCAGTCACGGGCCGACTGTCATGGCCCATTGCGTGTATTCCTGTCCCGATGAAGTGGCATTGATGAAAGAGCGGGGTGTATTCATTGCCCATTGCCCGCAGTCGAACGTCAATCTGGCCTCCGGGATTGCCCCGGCGAAATCCTATCTGGACGGCCATCAGAGAATGGGCCTCGGCAGTGATATTTCCGGCGGTTTTTCCCTCTCCGGTTTCAGGGCGATCAGCGATGCGATACAGATGTCCAAGATGTACTGGCGTTTGCTCGATACGAACCGGAAACCGCTTTCCCTTTCAGAGGCATTTTATCTGGCGACGAAAGGGGGCGGCGAATTTTTCGGCAAGGTCGGCAGTTTCGAAACGGGTTACGAATTCGATGCGCTCGTCCTTGACGATTCTTGTTGGCCGACGCCAGCCAATCCGGATGTCGTCAGCCGCCTTGAAAGGCTGGTGTATCTGGCTGACGAGCGTTGTATCCAACGGAAATATGTGTCCGGTATGAAGGTATGGGATTCCGAAGAAGGACGACAGGACATCGGCGCAGCGAAGCGGGGGAATTGAAATGAGGGTGTTTACGGGTAAGGTTCAAGAGACGGATGCGGGATTTTCTTCTGCGATAGACAAACATGAAATATTCGGTGAGCTGTGGCTTGGCGAAACGGGACTTGATGGGGACGAGCAGGCTTCGCCGGGGATTCACGGGGGAAGCGAACGCGCCCTGTTGCAATACCCTTCGATTCATTATGCATGGTGGCAATCCCGGATTCCCCTGAAGAAGGACATGTTCAAGCCGGCCTTGTTCGGCGAGAATCTTTCGGATTCCAGATGGCATGAAAGGAATGTCAATATCGGGGATATTTTCAAATGGGGCGATGCCGTGATTCAGGTCAGCCAACCCCGTTCTCCCTGTTACAAGCTCAGTGCACGTACGCAATGCCCCGGACTGGCATTGACTATGCAGGAAAGTGCCCGTTGTGGCTGGCTTTACCGGGTTCTTCAGCCCGGGACGGTGAGCGCAGCCCGGCCTTTTGTGTTTGCCCAGCGTGTCAGCAACGTCAGTGTCCACCAGATGATGGTGGCGATGTTCGGCAGCGATGATGTGCTTCCGTCGGCCAATCCTCTCGACTGGAAGCTTCTGTCGGAAACGCCGGGTTTGTCGGAACGCTGGCAAAAGACACTTTTACGGCGGATTGAAAACGGCAAAATCGAATCATGGAAGGCGCGGCTGGAAGGAAATGAAGCCTGAAGTGCCGGCTTTGCAGGCTTATTGCTGATTCCGGTCCGGTTTTCTTGTTCCAGATCAAAGTACCCCCTTGCAAGGGGGTTTTTCCTGGTTGTTTTCCTTGATATCTTGTCATCGGATGATGACGGAACAAGCCGTGTTTTCAGGCTGGTTCGTCAGTACAGACCAGATCGCCTTTGCGGTTGATGCACTGGATGACAATGGGCTGTTCGATGATGCCGGTTTCGTGCCGGTACTGGTCGAGAATGGATTCCAGGGAAACGTTGTCGAGTTCTTTCTGTATCCGGGTGGAGATGGTTTTCCAGACGGAACGGGTTTCACAGACGTTATGGCGCGGGCAATCGTTGGATTTTTCGCCAAAGCAGACGACGAAACGGACTCCTTCATCGAACAGTTCGATCATTGTGCCAAGACTGATGTCGGAAAGCGGTTTGTTGAGCCGGATGCCGCCATGGGCACCGATTATGCTGGCGGTGATGGCATTCTGTCTCAGGATGGAAAGGATGCTTTCGACGGTTTTCAGGCCGATATTGGTCTGCTCTGACAGGACGGAAATGGACACGGCGCCTTTGGCGAGGTGAAGTTCAAAGAGGATTCTTATCGCGTAGCGGGTGTTTGTCGATAGTTTCATGATGCAGGAGTGCCGGAAACGGACGAAGATGAGGGGTAATGGTATCAGATGGGCGCTGGCTGGAGAATGGCTGGCGGCTTTATTTGAAAGGTGGGCTATGAAAAGTTATTTCCAAAAAATGAAGGGCGGTCCCAGAACGCTGACGAAAAAGCCCCTGTCGGAAATCTTCTGGGCATGGATCGGCAGTTTTCTCGGGATTTATGCCGTCTGGTGGCTGAATAACTTCATCGGTATCCAGGAGGACGCCAATCTGTTTCTGATCGGGTCTTTCGGCGCGTCGGCCGTGCTGATTTATGGCGTTCCGATGGGGGAATTGTCCCAGCCCCGCAACCTTATCGGAGGGCACGTGATTTCAGCCCTTGTCGGGGTGATTGCCTATAATCTTTTCCCGGACAATCTCCCTCTGGCGTCTGCCCTGGCTGTTTCGGTTGCGATTGCCGCGATGCTGGCGACGAATACGACCCATCCGCCCGGAGGTGCAACGGCATTGATTGCCGTGATCGGTGGCGCTTCGGTTCATCAGCTCGGATTGATGTATGCGTTCTCACCTGTTTTGATCGGTGCGTTGATCATGCTGCTGATTGCGTTGATCGTGAATAATTTTTCCAGAAACAAGAACCGGCATTATCCGAAATACTGGATATGATATCCGGACTGAAGCGTTTGTCTGAGTGGTCTGTCATGGAGGAGATATGTCTAATATTGCGCCAACCCCGGTTGATACGGTTATCATGGACAGGAAGTCCGTCCGGGCTTTCAAAAAAGACCCGGTCGATCCGGAACTGGTCAATCACATCCTTCGTGTGGCTTCGCGTGCTCCCTCCGGTTCCAATATGCAGCCCTGGAACGTCTGTGTCCTGACCGGAAACGCCTTGAAACGCATGACGGATGCCGTTTGCCATGCTTACGATACGGCCGGACCGGGAACGTACCGGAGCGAATACCAATATTATCCGGAACCGTTTTTCGAGCCTTATCTGGCACGGCGCCGCAAGATGGGGATCGACATGTACGGGATTCTCGGGATCGGCAAGGGAGAGAAGGAAAAAACGGTGAGTCAGCAGAGACGGAATTACCGGTATTTCGATGCGCCTGTCGGTCTGCTTTTTACGCTGCACCGGGATTTGCCGCTCGGTTGCCTTATTGAATATGGGACGTTCATTGACAACATCATGTTATCGGCGAAAAGTCATGGACTGGATACCTGTCCGCAAGGGGGCTGGAGCGATTATCACGAAGTTATCCGCAGGGAGCTGCCCATCAAGCCGGAAGAGATGGTCATAGGGGGAATGGCTATCGGCTACGCCGATACTGATGCCGCCATTTACGGG
>JAEYIG010000221.1 GCA_023409175.1 Pseudomonadota bacterium | reverse complement strand
GGGACATTGCCGGACATCGAACTGGGCGACCTGTGGCTCGCCGCCGATACCCTGAATGCCCTGATGGCCATCCCGAACCTCATCGGCCTTTTCCTGCTGTCCCCGGTCGTATTCCGGATTGCCCGGGAATACTGGCAAAAAGTCGATACTGAAGAAAACGGGGGAAAAGAACGAAACACTGCCGGACCAGTTTAATAGTCCACAAGAGAGCGCTTCAGGCCTTTGCCGCCTGATCTGCCTTGTCCCGAAAAAAAGCCGGTGAACGGTTACCCGCGCACCGGCTACAAACCGCAGACATCCCCTTTCAGCGGAACAGGATGCCAGTCCCTGACTGTCCTGCCATTCTATCTGCGACGGTCATAAGTGGGATCGACATGACGCCCACGCGGCACCACGACCTGCTGGCCGAAATATTGCTGTGGATTGTTTCTCGGATTGCCGCTATCCATGAACCTCTGGATTCCTTTCTCCAGTTCCTTGAGCATTTTTTCAGATTCAATCTGCGCGCGGTCGGGACCTTGCGGGGTCGGGAGCGATCCGCCGGAACCGCCTCCCTGATCGTAATAACCGAACGGGTCTTTCGGTTGTCCCGAATTCCCGTTCTGTGGACTCACATCATAGTCCCGCATGGCTTCTTCGAACTTGGCATTGGCACTGTTTTTCTGGTCAACACCCCTCATCCAGTCATAAAATGCACTGCCTGCCTCTGTAATGCCTCTACTGACTTTCGGATTGGCAAGACCAGCCAGAAAACCTTCGGAAAATGCACCCATATAAACTCCTTTCATTACTGGTGGACGCCAGGCGTCCAATAAAATAGAACAGGCACCGCAGCACTTCATGCATGAATGCATGAGCGACGGACACATGATTTTCGGGAAATTTCCTTTCCCTTTAATTAAAAACATTTCCACATAACGATGCCTGTCTATACTTATACGCCTGTTTCAGACCATCTCCGGACATTTATGGCACATTTATGAACTTTTTGCCTAACAAATAAGCAAATCAGGGGTTGGATTGAGCAAAAAAACATCATTCAGACACAAAAAGGTCTGAATGATGTTGGTTTTCTGGTATAAGATAAAAAGGTTTTGCCGGTTTGTCAGCAGCGGCAGCCCTCAGTTTTTCCTGAAGGCATATTCCATCAGCTTATTGTCTTCGGTAAAGGCCTGACGTTCGAAAAACGATACGGACTTCACCCCCGGCAAGACAAAAAGCGCCTCAAAGGCATGCGTCCTCGCCCAATCCTGCGCCGTGTCCATCAATTCGGCGGCAATTCCCCTGTTGCGGAATGACGGTAAGGTAAAGACGTTCGCGACATAGCCGATCCAGGCCGGTTGCTCCCGGGGAACCGGCATTTTCTCAAGGATGCCGATATAAACATGGGATACGATTTCACCGGCCTCTTCCGCTACCCAGCAAACATAATCCGTACCGATATGATCCTCGAGAAAAGCAATCCAGCGCCCTGAAAACGCTTCCTCGCTTTGTTCGGGCAGGTCGTTTTCTTCTGTCGAGTAGGCCCAATACAACCGGGCGAGTTGCCTGAAATCAGGTCGTTGTGCCAGCCGATATTGCATAATCCGCTCCCTGAAAATGTAAAAATATGATTCATTCGGTAAGAAGCCGCCGTATTTGAAGGTAAAATCGCTTTTTTACAGACTGAGCTTTCCTCCGGAACGGTCAGGCACAAATCCATTTCCCGTTTGCCGATCCGTCAAGACAAGTATAAAGAACAAAGACGAATGCCCATGAAAAAATTTCTCACTTCCAGCCTGTCCGCCCTGATGGCGTCGTTCATTCTCGTCAGCAGCCCGTGCCTTGCGACACCGCTTCAGGACAACGTCAATGCCATCGTCCAGAACAGGGAAGCTGAAATCGGTGTCGTCATACAGGGTTTCGACAGCCACCAGACTGCCGGGTTCAACGAAAACACCCGTTTTCCCCTGCAAAGTGTCTTCAAGTTCCCGCTGGCACTCGCCGTCCTCGACCAGGTCGACAAAGGGAAAATCGATCTCGATGAAACGCTTCTTTTGACCCCGGCAGACCTGCTGCCGAATACCCACAGCCCATTGAGGGAAAGGTATCCTGACGGCAACGCGGCCGTGTCCATCCGGGAAATCCTGAAGGAAACCGTTTCCAATTCCGACAATAACGGTTGTGACATACTCCTGCGCCTCGTCGGAGGCCCTGCCGCAGTCGACCAATACGTCAAAAAACTGGGCATTACCGACATGCAAATTGCCGTGACCGAGCAGGAAATGCACGCCTCGCACGATGCACAATACCGGAACTGGGCCACTCCTGCCGCGATGACGCGCCTTTTGCAACTGTTCCATGAACAGAAACTCCTCAAAGCCGACAGCCAGGAATTCCTGTGGAATGCCATGCGCGACTCCATGACGGCTCCGGGACGCCTGCGCTCGCCCCTGCCTGCCGGGACGGTACTCGTCCACAAGACAGGAACCAGCGACTATTCCCCCAAAGACGGGTCGACCGTCAATGACATAGGCATCGTCCTCCTGCCCGATGGCAATCCCGTTTTCATCAGCGTCCTGATATCGCACTCGAAACTGTCGATGATGGATACCGAAAAGATCATCGCATCGCTTTCCGGGGTGGCGTGGGAGCATTTCACGGCTGAAAAACCGGGGCTTTCGATCCGGAAAACCGGCAGGCAGTTACGGGAACTGATCGGTTTCGACATGCCGTAAACGGCCGTCCCCGGTCACAAATGATGGATGACGGATGCCGGCAGGAAACCCTTCCGGTTCCGTCAGGTTCTTTAGCCACTGGTTTTTCCCTCCTGCCTTCTTTTCATGCCCTCCATGGCGCAAGCGGGAATTGACCCCTGACAAGGCATCGCCGGTTCCCGTTTGCCCTGCCTTGCCTTAACGGGCTACAATTTTTGGCATCGCCTGTCTGTGCCCATATTGCAGGCCAGTGACGTTTCATTTCAGGAAACCGCCCCTTAGGGAAAAAACATGAAAAAAACGTTCGCCCTTCTCTGTTTCGGCCTCATGGCTTTCTCATCCGCCGTTACGGCACAAACCCTGCAGGAACGGGTCGATGCCATCGTCGCGTCCCATCGTGCCCGAATCGGCATCGTCATCGAAAACGCCGATTCAAGCGAACGCGCCGAATACCACAGCGACGCTTTTTTCCCGATGCAAAGCGTATTCAAGTTCCCGATCGCACTGGCCGTACTCGATAAAGTGGACAAGGGGGAACTGGCCCTGAACCAGCGGATCTTCGTCAAAAAATCCGACCTGAGGCCAGATACATGGAGTCCGTTGCGCGACCGGTATAAAAACGGGAACGTCCATATCCCCCTGAAAGAAATCATCCGCACGACCATCAGGGACAGCGACAACAACGGCTGCGACATCCTGCTGAA
>JAEYIG010000144.1 GCA_023409175.1 Pseudomonadota bacterium | reverse complement strand
CAGGAAATGGTCGACCGGATGCACGAAAAGGGATTTTCAGCCGTCGTGGGCGATCTCGAAAAGATGCCGTTCGAGGCAAACCGTTTCGATCTTGTCTGGTGTTCGCTTGCCCTGCAATGGTGCCAGCCAGCGGTGGTTTTCCCTGAACTCTACAGGGTGCTTGAAAACAATGGCATCCTGTTTTTCACGACGCCTGTACCCGGAACGCTTTCCGAAATTGATTATGCCTTTTCCGGAATGGACGATTCCAACCGTGTGCTGCCCTTTTATTCGGCTGCCGAACTCGGAGACCAGCTGCAGCAAGCCGGGTTTGCCGATATCGGACTGCGCACTGAAAAACACGTGATGCATTATCCTGACTTCCGTTCGGTCATTGACTCGATCCGGGGCGTCGGCGCACACCAGAGTGTCCGGAAGCGCCAGCCCCTGATGGGGAAAACGGCATGGAAAAACGCAGAGGAAAGATACGAGACTTTCCGGGATGAATCCGGTTTGCCTCTTACTTACGAACTGGTGTACGGCTTTGCCGTCGCGCAAAAATAAACGCGACCGACTCACTCCTGCCCTTCACCGTCCAGTGAAACCCGTCCCCTGATCCGGATGAAACTCAAAAGATTTTCCTGTGGCTGATGGCCGACAACAGGCGCGTCACTTTTGGCGGCGAACTGCCGTTATGGTAAGCCCGCGCCTCATCCCGGACTTCGCGGTCGGCGACCGTCATGCGTTCGCGCTGACGGAGCATTTCGACCATTGATTCGATCATGTAGAACTCGATCATGATGCCTGGCCGGTTGATGTCGTTGAACAGTTCCCACATGTACCCGCCGTTGCGCTGGCGAATCTCGCCAAGGCGGGTCATGATTCCGATAAAGGTATCCGTGTCTTCCGGCCTGACCTGATATTCGATCGTGATCATGATGGGGCCTTCATGCATTTCAATGTCACGCGGGACAGGCCCTGCCCAGTCATGCGAGAGGGGCGTCAGGTCTGCCCTGTCGTTCAGGCCGACATAGAAACGCCATGAAACGGCAATGCCGATAAAGAGGCAGACAGCCGCTATTACCAGCGCCGACTGGATGTTCAGCAATCCTGCCACTTGCCCCCAGATGACGCTGCCACCGGCCATCCCCCCGGTAAAGACGATCCAGAAAAAGGCGAGTCCCCTCGCCCTGACCCATCCCGGCAAGGTGATCTGGGCAGCTGTCATCAGTGCGGAAGCGGTCATCATCCATGAGATCCCGATGAAAAACATCGAACAGCACGCCATGATCAGGTTCGTGCTGAACGCCAGCGCCAGCATCGAGAGGCCATATACCATGGAGGCTCCCCGGATGATCGTGTCACGGCTTACCCTCCTGATCAGGCGGGGCATCAGGATGGCGCCACAGATCGCCCCGATACCGATACACCCCAGCATGAGGCCATACACATCCGGGCCGCGTTTCAGTTCATGCCGGACGATCAGTGGCATCAATGCCCATGAAGCACTGGCAAAGACGAAAAAACAGGCCCCCCGGATCATGACCGCTATCAGCGCTTCGGAATGGCGTGCATAACGCAAGCCCGCCCGGATGGCGGAAATCAGGTGTTCCGATGGCAACTCGCTTTGGGCCACGTTCCGTTTCCAGCGCAGGGTCAAAAACAGGACGATGGTATAGAACGTCGCGTTTGCCATGAAAACCGCCCCTGAACCGGCTGCCGCAACGATGATGCCTGCAATGGCAGGGCCGACCGAACGGGCGATATTGATCGCAATGCTGTTCAGGGCCACGGCAGACTGGAGTTCTTCCCGCGGCACGAGTTCCGGGATGACGGCGCCCCAGGCAGGCATCATCATGGCGAGCCCCACTCCCAGAAAGAAAGTGAACAGCAGCAACAGGATGGAACTGGTCATTCCCGTCAGGGTCAGGATGCCGAGCGTGCCTGCACAGCAGGCCAGCCAGACCTGTGTGGCAAGCAAAAAACGCCGCCTGTCGACAATATCCGCCAGTGCACCGGCCGGAATGGCCAAGAGGAAAAACGGGGTACTGGTCGCTGCCTGAACCAGCGACACCATGACCGGGGTAGGCGCAAGGGACGTCATGAGCCATCCCGCACCGACATCCTGCATCCATGAAGCGATATTCACGAACAGGATGGCGATCCACAGCATGCGGAACACCGGACGGCGCATCGGCGTCCATGCACCGATGTGCTTTTCTTCATGGTCGGGTTCGCTGCTGGCAACTGGCATATTCAGGCAAAAACACTTTGTTCAAAAAATCGGGAAAAACATTCCCGGATGATAATAAGATATCACTCCTGCCCGCTGTTTTTGCTTCCCGAAATCAAAAACAGGAAATACGGGGGCCGTCCTCACAGGAAAATTTCGCGTTTGTTGCCACAGGTCAAGAATTTTCAGGTACATCCTTATCTGCCGGGGACATGGCGGCCTTTTTCTCTTCTTCCGCCTTCTGTTCGGCATAGTATTCGGCAAGTGTCTTGTCCAGGCCGTAGTCGATGAGATTGTCCACTTCCTGCGTCAGGGAATTGTCGTCGTTGCCGGTAAAGACAAACCGGTGATAAACGTCCGCCAGTGTCAGTGACTCGGCATTCCCCGTCCATTTCCATTCCTGCGGCCTGCGTTTTTTGAGGGAAATGACACTGATCCAGGAGCGTTTGACCGTCGTCGCCCAGCCGATTTTCTCGAAAACCGTGAGGCAGTCCTCGACTTCCCCGATGGAAAGATGCGTCTGCATTTCCAGTTCCGTCCGGAAAACGGCCCCTTTCGCCCGGTACAGCACGCCAATGATCTTGATGGCATCGGAAAACTGGCTCCCGACTTCGGGTGTCGCATGCCAGCGGCCATTGCGGATTTCCGGCAGCAGGGCGGCCACCATCGCCCCCAAAAGCATGATCAGGCAACTGATGTAAACCCACATCAGGAAAATGGGGAAAGCCGCCAGTGCGCCGTATATCCGTTCGTAAGTGCTGAAATTGGTGATGAAAAACGCGAAAGCCCGGATGGCGATTTCAAACGCGATACCGGCAAAAACCCCACCGGACAAGGCGTCTTCCCAAAGGACAAGACGGTTAGGCACGGTCCGGTACAAAAGAGTGAACGCCACAGCCGTCCAGAAAATGGAAATCAGTGACGACGACACGGAATTCAGGAACGGCAAATTGGCAACCAGTCCATGTGCAGCGAGGACAAGGTGCGACGTCAGGTAAATGGATATGCCCAGCAGCAATGGCCCGAGAATGGCGATCGCGATATACATGAAAATCCGCTTGACGATCGGGCGAGGCGTAGTGACGTGCCAGATATGATTGAAGGAACTTTCAATCAGCGCAATCGTCATTAGCGTCGTGATCACAAGCGTTGCGCCACCGATAATCGAGACGTTGGCGGCATTTGCGGCAAACGTGGTCAGGTTGCTTAAAATGATATGCGCCGTGGAAGCCGGGATCATCCCCTGGGAAAAATAGGTCTCAAGCGTGTCCTGCAGCGAGCCGAACTCGGGAAAGGTCGTAAAGATCGCGAGTACGATCGCCAGCATGGGGACAATCGACAGGATGATCGTGAAGCTGATATTGCCCGCCACGTCCGACAGGTTGTTTTCCGCCAGGCGTTTTCCGCAATACTTCCCTATCGCCTTGAGTTTGTCCCCACGGGTCGGTTCGGGCCGCTCATGCGGATTTTCGATGTTGTTTGATATGAGATCGCTCGGGTTCATGAAAACATTTTAAGATGAAACGGCCTGCAGGAGGTAACCGGAAAATGTGTTTTATCATGTGAGGGAAACGGTGATTTTGATTTTTTGCCCTTTTTGACACTTTCCTCTGGCATTTACGCCCTTTTAAGACGAAAATCACGAAACGCCCTTACGACAGCAATCATTCCATGACACAGCCATCTTTCATCGAACTCTGTAAAAAACTGGTCGGCGGTGACCATGTCATTACCGATCCCGCGAAAATGCTCCCTTTCGTGACCGATTACCGGAAACGGTTCACCGGAAAGGCACTGGCTATCGTGCTGCCCGGACATACCCAACAGGTCGCGGAAGTCGTGAGGCTCTGCAAATTGCACAAGGTTCCCATCGTCCCCCAGAGTGGCAATACCGGTCTGGTACTGGGCAGTGTCCCGGACGACTCCGGCAAGGCGATCGTGCTTTCCCTGAAACGGATGGACCGGATACGTGAAATCGACGCCAACAACAATACGATGACGGTCGAGGCCGGCTGTATCCTTGACGATGTCCATTCGGCAGCGGCTGAAGCCAATCTGATGTTCCCGCTGACGCTGGCCTCTTCCGGCTCCTGCATGATCGGCGGCAACCTTGCTGCCAATGCCGGTGGAACCTCCGTTTTGCGTTACGGCACCGCCCGCGATTTGTGCCTTGGGCTTGAAGTGGTCATGGCCGATGGCGACGTCTGGAACGGCCTGTACAAATTACGGAAAAACAATACCGGATACGACCTGCGAGACCTTTTCATCGGTTCGGAAGGCACGCTCGGGATCATCACGGCTGCCGTGCTGAAGCTTTTCCCGCGCCCCAAAGCGCAACAGACGGCTTTTGCCGCTGTCAAATCGCCTGAAGACGCATTGAAGCTCCTGACGCTGGCACAGCGTTTCTGCGGCGATTCCCTGACGGCTTTCGAGCTGATATCCCGCTATTGCCTTGAACTGGTCACGACATGTTTCCCGGAGATCATTTCCCCGCTTCCATTCAAATTCCCGTATTACGTCCTGCTGGAACTCTCGGACGCCGAATCCGACGACCATGCCGCCCACCAGTTTGAAAAACTGCTTGAATTTGCCATAGAAGAAGACGTGATCAGCGACGCTGCCGTGGCGCAGACGCTTGGGCAATCGCGCACGATGTGGCGGCTCCGGGAAAACATTTCGGCGGCACAGGCCAGACAAGGCAAGAACATCAAGCACGACATCGCCGTCCCCACTTCCCTTTTTGCGGATTTCATCGAAACGACTGACCGCCTTCTCCAGCAGTATTTTCCCGGTTGCCGGATGGTGACGTTCGGCCATCTTGGCGATGGCAGCCTGCACTACAACGTTGCCGCACCCAAAGGTGTTTCAGACGAGGCCTTCCTGTCCCATCAGGCAGAGATAAACCGCATCGTTTACGATAGTGTCCACCATTTTCAGGGAGTGATTTCCGCGGAACATGGCCTCGGGGCCTTAAAGCACGTTGAAAATGCGTCTTACAAGAGTGGGCCCGAAAACAGGCTGATGAAAACCGTGAAGGAAGCGCTCGATCCGGACAGGCTGATGAATCCGGGCAAGGTATTGCCGTAGCAAGACCTCACCCTCCCTCATACGGATGTTTCTCAGGCGAAAATCCTGTTTATCTTTCCAAGCTCGGCAGCCAGGAAATCGCTGGCAGCCCTGTCGGTCAAAGGCCTTGAAAAATAATGTCCCTGGATCGCCGTACAACCGATTTCTTTCAGGAATTCAAGTTGCTTGATGTTTTCCACGCCTTCGGCAATCGTCGTGATGCCGAGATTTTTGGCGAGCGATACGATGGCACTGGCAATCGCCATGTTTTCCGTGTCGTTCGGGATGTCCTGAATGAACGAACCGTCGATTTTCAGGCTGTGCGCGGCAAATCGTTTCAGGTAAGCCAATGAGGAATAACCCGTTCCGAAATCGTCAATCGAAACCTTGATGCCCCGTTCTTTCAGGCTGTCGATAACGACGATGGCTGAATCCGGTTTTTCCATTGCCACGCTTTCCGTCAGCTCGAGCACAAGATGTTTCGGATCGAGATCGTTCTCTTTCAATATCTCCGATATCTGGTCAGTCAGGCGACGGTCACGGAACTGGACAGCGGAAAGGTTGACCGAAACCATAAGCCTGTCGTTTCCTGCATCGACCCATTCCTTCAGCTGTTTGACAACCGTACGCAAAATCCATTCACCGATAGGGATGATCTGGCCGTTCGATTCGGCAACCGGAATGAATTCTTCGGGAGAAATGATGCCCAGCTGGGGATGTTCCCACCGTAACAGCGCCTCAAACCCCACGTTGACACCGTAATTCAATGACATGATCGGCTGGTATCGCAGGGAAAGCTGGTTACGTTCAAGCGCGCGGCGCAAGGCACTGTCCAGCTCCAGCATCCGTGACGATTTCGCCTGCATTTCTGCCGTGAAGAAACAGTAATTGTTGCGGCCGTTCTGTTTGGTTCGGTACATGGCCGTATCGGCACTGCAGGACAGTGTTTCGAAATCCATGCCGTCGCTCGGGAACATGGCGATACCGATAGACGTCGTCAGGTTCAGCTCGTGAGGTTCGATATGGTACGGTTCGGCCGCAATCGCCAGCAGTTTCTCGGCGATGCTGGTTGCACCACCCGTATCCGTATTGGGCAAGACCAGAACAAACTCGTCGCCACCCTGTCTTGAGATCGTATCCTGTTCGCGTACGAGACCCTTCAGTCTCGCGGCAAACTGCTTCAACAGTTCATCACCGATATTGTGGCCGAGCGAATCGTTCACATTCTTGAAACCGTCCAGATCGAGGAACATCAGGGCCAGCGGTTCATTACGGCGTTGTGCCAGAGAGAGGGCAAGGTTGCTCCTGTCACGCAAAAAGGTACGGTTCGGCAATCCGGTCAGGGCATCGAAATGTGCCAGCCACTGGACTTGCTCTTCCGTTTTCTTGCGTTCGGTCATATCGACAAAGAGCCCGATATAATGGGTCAGCTTGCCGTAGGCATCACGCATGCACTGGACGGACAGCCATTGCGGGTAAAGGGTTCCGTCCTTGCGCTTGTTCCACAGTTCACCCTGCCATGAACAGTTTTTCGAAATGCCGTCCCACATGGCCTTATAGAATTCCGCGTCATGTTTGCCGGAAGCGAGCATACGCGGATTCCTGCCAAGGACTTCCTCTTCGGAATAACCGGTAATTTTCGTGAATGCCTTGTTGACCATGACGATATTGCAGTTATTGTCGAGCAGGATCAGGCCTTCATTGCTTTGGGTAAAGACCTGTGCCGACAACTGGAGCTGCTCTTTCCGTTCGAAATTGTCGAGCGCAAAATCAATGCTGATCACCAGTTCGTTCAACAGTTTCTGGGCGGCGATGTCGAATGCATAAGGTTCGCTGGCATTCAGGTTCATGACACCGATGATCTGCCCGTTCTTGTGCAACGGCAATGCAGCCATGGCATGGATGTTATGTCTCTTTGCGATTTCCTTCCATGCTGTGGAATTGCGGACGATTTCGCAAATCGGATCGTTTTCATAATCCTGTACCCAGATCGGCTTGTCTTCGGCGAGCGCTTTCCTGACAACGCCCTGCGTCATGGTCTTGTCCGTTTCCCGGATAATGTCGAGTGTCTGCGTGATCAGCGCGGGAGTCGCCCCTTCCGAAGCGACAGGATAGACCCTGCCTTCATCATTGATCTGGCCGATCCAGGCAACGTCCATCGCGCCATACTGGGTGACGATCTTGCAGACCTGTTTGAAGAGCTCATCCTGCGTCGTACATCTGGCAACTGCCTGATTGCAGTAACCCAGGACGGCATAAAGCTGGTTTAAGCGCCTGATCTCCGCTTCGGCAACCTTGCTTTCGACGTAAAGATGGCGCAAGTCGTGTTCCGCCTTGGCGCGGATGCCTTCACGATGGAAATTATCGAGTGCAAAATCAATGTCGTTGGCGACCTCGACAAGCAGATCCTGCGCCGATGGATCGAATGCGTTCAGTTTTTCGGAAGCCAGCAACAACACGCCGATGATTTTCCCGTTCTTGTGCAATGGGAGCGACGCCACGGATTGCACCAGATGTTCGTGGGACCGGTCATGCCAGGGAGCGCAAAGCGGATCGCTCTGGAAATTCTGGTTCCAGCAGGGCTTGCCGCTCCGAACCGATTTCCCTACCGTCCCATGTCCGTTGGGGCTGTTTTCATCCACGGATACGACGACCTCTTCAAGGAACATGACGCCTTCGCCGTATTTGGCTGCTGTCCTGACCATGCCGGTCGCAGGGTCGATCAGTCCGATCCAGGCCATTTTGACGTTGCTGTGATGGACGACAATATTGCAGATATTGTCAAACAGTTCCTGTTCCCCCTTGCTGCGTGAAATGGCGTAGGAACAATGGCTGCGGATCGTATTGAGCTCGGAGAGTTTGGAAACCTGTTTTTGCGAGCGCCGCTGTTCCGTCACATCCTCAAGGGTGACGACAAAATAATTCGGCGTCTTGTCCTTGTTCCGGATGCAGCGCATATGGATGTCGACCAAAGCGATGTCTCCGCTCTTGCGGATCAACGCCCGCTCCACATGCAATTCATCCATCAGGCCGTTCTTCAGGTCATCGAGCAACGCCGTGTTCTCTTCGATGCCCGGATGGTCCAGAACGTCCTGCCAGCCTTTCAGGCTCATTTCCTCCCGTGAATATCCGAGGATGTCGCACAGCTTGTCATTGCACTGCAGCCAGCAATCCATTTTGGCAGACAGTATCCCCATTCCGAGAAACGGTGTGGTGACTACATTTTTTTGTAACTCTTCCTCTCTGAGTCTTGTAGCCGATTGTGCCGATTTCAGACGCAAACGCCACAATAGAAGCAAAGCGAGTCCAACGACAAGAACGCCAAAGAAAATTATCACAGCGACACCGAAAGCAGAGCTTTGAAGGGATTGAATGGCCTTATTGTAATCGTATTTCAATATAATCTTCCAGTCTGTATCCTCTATGTGATTCCAGCTTGCAAATACTTTCAGATTATTGTAGTCCTGACCGATACCCTGCCCGACCGACGGGCTTTTCTGCATCTGGTAAAAGATATCGCTGTTCTTGATCGTCGTATGAACGACCTTGGTCAGGTTTTCACTGCCATGACCCAATGTCATTGTCGCAACACGGTCACCATCCTGACGCAAAAGGATCACTTCCTTGCCCGGATGTGAAGCGATCCACGGACTGAAGTAACGGGTAAGGTAACTTTCCGGATCGAAATAGACGAGGATCGCTCCCATCGTTTCATGTATCCTGTTGGTCAGGACAAACGGGATGACCAGTTCGAAACGGGAATTCCCCTGTGAAAACATATTGTGTCTGACCGATTTCGGATCGGGGCTTTTCAGGAGTGAAACCAGCTTTTCCTGATACCGGTCTTCCAGCTTCAGGTTTTCGCCAACCGACATCAATTCCTTCCCGTCAGGGTCGACGAGCTTGACGGCTTTGAATTGCTGGGCATTTTTCAGGGTTTGCAGGAAAGCGAGAACATCGTTTTTGGCTGCCATGTTTCCCGCATAGCGCCATCTTTCCAGATTCAGCATCAACAAGGGACTCTTCAGGACAGTATTGCCAAGGTTCCTTTGTTCCGC
>JAEYIG010000134.1 GCA_023409175.1 Pseudomonadota bacterium | reverse complement strand
TCTCTCAGGGCACGGAGGGTTCTTTTGCTGAAATCCGACATGGCGACGCACTGGCGCGTGTTGTGTGCGGTTTTTCTGGGGGAACATTCCAGCAAAAAGCGTGCGCCCCATTCCCATTGCAATTGTTCGGCGCGAAAACGGTAAAGGAGTGGGGCGTCTTCCTTGCCCAGCCATTTCAGGATTTTCGAAGGGGCGGAAGGGTTGGCCCAAGGTTCCGAATGGGAAACCGAAATCTGGGAACCGTTTCCGAAAGTGGTTTCCTGTGCCGCACCCGGACGGCGTTCGATAACGGTTACGTCATGTCCTGCCTGACGCAGAAACCAGGCCGCCGCCGTTCCCGTAATACCCGATCCTAATACAATGACTTTCACAATTTAGCCTCTTTTTATTGATTCTCTGTCCGGCCGGATGCATCCGGCTCGTTTTTTTCCGTTATTTTATGATGATTGTTTTCGGAAAAGGACTCTTTTTTTCGAAGGCGATGCAATTCGTCCACCACGGCGTGCGTGACGACGACATCCAGTGTGCTTTGCAAATCGTTCTGGATTTCAGACACAAGCGTTCCGGTCATTTTCTGGACACTGGTTGCCAGGTTCTGCTGGATGATTTCTTCCAGGACAAACTGTATCCGTTCTTCAACACGTTTCAGGATTCTTTCACTCAGACGCTGTTCCAGTTCTTCCCATGCCGTTTCGTTCTGGGTGGAATCGACCAGATCGGGAAGGGTCGAGAGTATTTCCGTCAAAACAGGAATCTCGTCTTCGCTCGGTACAGCATTGTTTTCAGGAATGTTTTCTCCGGCCTGGCGGGAAATGAAGTCGTTGTCGCTGTTCATTATTTTGCAGTCTCGTGATGAAGCGTGTATCCGCGTTCGCGATAATGGACATACCGTTGCCGTCCGGCTTCGGTATCGGAAGGATCGGTCGAAACCAGTTCAAGCATACGTTCGAACCGGGCATAAAACGCCGGAATGTCTGGCGAAAGATTGACCAGAATCTGGCTGTGCGGTAATTCGCATGTGTCCGTGGAGGTCAGTATGACTGGACAACGAGGGGCATTTTTGTCGCCGATGACGGCATGAGGCAGGAAATCCGAATCGGAAAATGTCCAGAGAGTATCGTCAAGACGGTTCAGCAGATTGCGGTCAGTAGCGAAAATGACGATACGGCAATCGGGTGCGTTGGCAAGCGCTTTCCGTACCCATCGGCAGGTATAGTGGATTTTGTCTGCTATGTGTGTACGGAATTCAATGTTGGTCATACTGAGGTTGCCGGATATCGATTAAAAACGTGAATTGACCCGAATGAAAATCGGGTCAATTATGAAACGTTTTCCGTACATTAGTAAAGGCTTTATGCTGCCAACCCGTTATGCCGGAGCAGGGCATCGATCGAAGGTTGCCGTCCCCTGAAGGCGACGAACGAGTCGATGGCAGGCCGTGAGCCGCCGACAGACAGGATTTCCTCGAGCAGTTTCGCACCCATTGCCGGAGAGATCAGGTCGTTGCCGTCCGCCAGTGATTCCTCGAAAGCGCTGTACACATCCGCAGAAAGCACTTCAGCCCATTTATAACTGTAGTAACCGGCTGCATATCCGCCAGCGAAAATATGGGAGAACGATTGCAGGAAACGGTTGAACGCCGGAGGGATGACCACGGAATATTTTTGCCGGATACCATCGAGCACTTCCTGTACCGTTTTCTTGCCGTTCGGGTCGTAATCGTAATGCAGGTGCATATCGGCAAGGGAGAATTCGACCTGACGCAGCATCTGCAGTCCGGACTGGTAATTCTTGGCCGCAATCATCTTGTCGAAGAGCGATTTCGGCAAAGGCTGTTTCGTTTCGATATGGGAAGACATGTTCTGGATGACATCCCATTCCCAGCAGAAGTTTTCCATGAATTGCGAAGGCAGTTCGACGGCGTCCCATTCCACTCCGGAAATGCCGGAAACGCCCAGTTCACCTACTTTCGTCAAAAGATGATGTAGTCCGTGGCCGAATTCGTGGAACAGGGTCATGACTTCGTCGTGCGTGAAAAGCGCAGGCTGGAGTTTTCCATTCTTCTCGATCGGCGAAGAAAAGTTGCAGGTCAGGTAAGCGACTGGGGTCTGGATACCGTTTTGCGTGACACGGCGGCTTCGGGCATCGTCCATCCATGCACCGCCCCGTTTCCCGGAACGGGCATACAGGTCCATGTAAAACTGTCCAACCAGCCTGCCATCTTTTTCAATCCGGAAAAATTTGACGTCCTTGTGCCAGACAGGGGCGGAATCCGGCAGGATGTTGACGGAGTAAAGCGTGCCGACCAATTTGAAGAGACCTTCCAGAACGTTCGGTTCCGGGAAGTATTGTTTGACTTCCTGTTCGGAGAAAGCATAGCGTTTCTGTTGCAGTTTTTCGGAAACGAATGCCATGTCCCATGCTTTCATCTCATCAATGCCCAGTTCCGTTCTGGCGAACTGTTTCAGTTCTTCAAGGTCTTTTTCAGCGAACGGTCTCGCCCGTCTTGCCAGGTCTTCCAGAAACGAAATCACTTCATCCGGTGTCCTCGCCATTTTTGCGACCAGTGACACTTCGGCATAATTCCGGTAACCGAGCAGGTCGGCTTCCTCTTTCCTGAAACGAAGGAGTTCGTCGATATTGCCCGTATTGTCCCATGCCGGGTTTTCACCCAGTTCCGATGCACGTGTTGCATTGGCGCGGTACATCTTTTCGCGGATATCGCGGTTTTCCACGTATTGCATGACAGGATAAAAAGACGGGAAATGAAGGGTGAACTTGTATCCCTTCCTGTTTTCGTTTTGTGCCATGGCACGGGCAACGTGCAGGTTGTCTTCAGGCAAGCCTTTCAGGTCGGCTTCTTTTTCAACGAGCAGCTCGAAATGGTTGGTCGCATCCAGCACGTTTTCGGAAAAGCGGGTGGAAAGTGCGGCCATTTTTTCCTGGATGTCCGCAAAGCGTCTCTTTTTGTCTTCCGGCAATTCGGCACCACCCAGACGGAAATCACGCAAGGCGTTGTCGATGACGCGTTTGCGGGTGTCGTCAAGGGCATTGAAAGAAGGGCTTTCCTTGATGGCCTTGTATTTGTCGAACAAGGCAAGATTCTGGGAAAGGGATGTCCAGAATTCGGTTATTTTCGGCAGGTTTTCATTGTAGGCCGCACGCAGTTCGGGCGTATCGACAACAGCATTCAAATGGCCGACGATTCCCCATGCACGGGAAAGCTGTTCGGTACAGTCGTCCAGAGGGGTGATGAAATTGTCCCAGCTGACTTCATGCATCGGCGCTTCCAGTTCGGCAACGACTGTCTTGCAGCGATCCAGCAGGGTATCGAGGGCGGGTGAAATATGTTCAGGCCGGATCTCATCAAAACGGGGCAACCCGTCGAAATTTAACAAAGGGTTTTTCATCAGATACTCCTTCCGGACAGTTTTATCGGTTCAAATAAAAAAGGTACGCATTGCGTACCTTTTTTCACGCTTTTGCGTTTATTTCTTTTTGGCTTCCAGCCGTCTCTCAGCCGCTTCGATCGTATTCAGGAGCAGCATGGTGATGGTCATGGGGCCGACACCGCCCGGTACGGGGGAGATGTAACCAGCCACTTCCTTCGCATTCGGGAAGTCTACATCACTCCAGAGTTTTCCGTTTTCATCGCGCTCAACACCGACGTCGATAACGACGGCACCCGGTTTGACCATATCGGCCGTGATGATGTTCCGTTTTCCGGTAGCGGCGATCAGGACGTCTGCCAGACGGGTATGATGGCCCAGATCACGTGTCTTGGAGTTACAGATCGTGACGGTTGCACCGGCCTGAAGCAGCAGCATGGACATCGGTTTGCCCACGATGTTGGATGCACCGACGATGACGGCATGTGCGCCGCGCAATGGGTAGTCGATGGATTCCAGCATTTTCATGACACCATATGGGGTGCAGGGCTTGATCCTTGGCTGCCCGGTCATCAGGAGACCGGTATTGACGACGGTAAAGCAGTCCATATCCTTTTCGGGGTCGATCGCTTCGATGACCTTGCGGCCGTCGATATGGTCCGGCAAAGGCAACTGGACAAGGATGCCATGAACGGACGGGTCATTGTTCAGGACACGAATGCGTTCCAGAAGCTGGGCTTCGGAAAAATCCGCGTCGTACTTTTCCAGGATGGAACGGATACCGTTCGCCTTGCAGGCACGTTCCTTGTTCAGGACATAAACCATGGAGGCCGGGCTGTCGCCGACGAGGATAACGGCCAGACCGGGGAGTTCCCCGGCGGCGGTCAATTTTGCTGCACGTTCGGCGATATCCTTGCGGACTTCCTTGGCCAGCTCATTTCCGTTGATAATTTGGGCAGTCATTTTTGCTAGATGAATAAAAAACCGTTAAAAAACAATTATACGATGAATATTAATCCTGCCCGTTTTTCATGCTGCTGAAAATATCGGGGCAAGTCAAACCCTATAAATTACACGAAAAAAAACATTTATTGAAGAGCAAAGCCATTATTTCGTATGGCCGCGAAGTGATCAGACACTTTTTCTCTGCGTTTTGACAGATAAATTGCCGCTTTATGGTTTATGATCGTTCTATGAATACGTGTTATCGTGTCATCTGACTTTTTGCTGTTTCAAAGCTTCAATTGGGAGGTGTTTATGGCGAACCCGCAGGACGACATTTCTGTCAATGCATTTGATCCGGACGAGCAGGAAACGTCGGAATGGCTTGAGGCGCTTCATTCCGTCATCGAAAGCGAAGGGCGCGACCGCGCCCATTACCTGATGGAACGGCTGGCCGATGTCGCCAGACAGAAGGGCGTCAACCTTCCTTATTCCAGCAATACCGCATACATAAACACCATTCCTCCGGATCTGCAGCAGGGTTCGCCCGGCAATATGGATTACGAGGCGCGCCTGAGAGGATGGATGCGCTGGAATGCAATGGCAATGGTCGTTCGTGCCAACAAGGATGGCGACAATCTGGGCGGCCATATCGCCTCATTCACGTCACTGGCGACCATGTTCGGAACCGGTTTCCACCATTTCTGGCGTGCGCCGACAGAAACGTTTGACGGTGATCTCGTCTATTTTCAGGGACATTCCTCGCCCGGCATTTATGCCCGGGCCTTTATGGAAGGACGCCTCACGCAGGAACAGCTGGAAAATTTCCGGCGCGAAGTCCACGGGAAAGGCCTTTCCTCCTATCCACACCCGAAATTGATGCCGGATTTCTGGCAGTTCCCGACAGTATCGATGGGGCTTGGCCCGATCATGGCCATTTATCAGGCGCGTTTCCTGAAATATCTGCAGGCACGGGACATTGCCGATACGACAGGTCGGAAAGTCTGGGTTTTCTGTGGGGACGGCGAAATGGACGAGCCGGAAGCCAAGGGCGCGATCAGTCTGGCATCCCGTGAGTCGCTCGACAACCTGATCATGGTCATCAACTGCAATCTGCAGCGACTGGATGGCCCCGTACGTGGTAACGGCAAGATCATTCAGGAACTGGAATCGGATTTCCGTGGGGCAGGCTGGAACGTCATCAAGGTCATCTGGGGGTCGGACTGGGATGAGCTGCTGGCACGGGACAAGGACAATATCCTGAAAAAGG
>JAEYIG010000048.1 GCA_023409175.1 Pseudomonadota bacterium | reverse complement strand
AGCCATAGGTGTAATCCTTCGGCATCACGGCATTGGCGACGTCTTCGATGGCGGCCATGGCCTGTCCGGATGAGTAACCGGCTGCGGCATTGCCGGTGATTTCAGCTGCCGGGAAACCGTTGAAGTGAGGGACGAGATCCGGCCCGGTGGTGAAAGAGGTCGTCACGACTGAAGACAGCGGCACCATTTCACCTCGGGCGTTTCGGGTATACAGTTTCGAGATATCCTCAGGTGCGGCACGGAATTGGGGTTCTGACTGCATGATGACGTACCAGACGCGGGAATACTGGTTGAACTGGCTGACGATACTTGACCCGAATTGCGTCTGCAAGGTGCTGGTGATGTCGTCCATATCCAGTCCGAGAAGACGTGCCTTGTCCCTGTCGACAGCGATTTTCAGCTGCTGGGAACGTGCCTGGAATGTCGAGTTCAGGCTCGTCAGCTCAGGCCGTTTTTTCGCTTCGGCCATGATCTTGTCCAGCACTTCCTGCAACTGGTCGGGAGTGGCCGAACCGGTGCTTTGCAGCCAGAACTCAAAGCCGCCAGTGCTGCCCAGCCCCGGGATCGGAGGCGGCAGGATCGGCAGGATCATCGCTTCCTCGATGGAACGGGTCTGCTTGTAGAGCTCGAGCATGATCGTCCCGGCGTTCTGCTCCTCCGCCGTCTTGATGTTCTTGTATCGTTCTTCAAAGGGTTTCAGGGCCATGAAGTATGTCCCTGACGAATTCTTGAAGCCGTTGTCCAGCAGGGAAAAACCGGAAATGCCGGCACGGGTTTCGACGCCCGGGATTTTTTCGACGATGCCGGAGACCTTGTCCATGACGTTCTGGGTCCGTTCAAGGCTGGACGAGTCGGGCAGGATGACGGCCGTGATCAGGTATCCCTGGTCTTCCTGTGGAACGAAGCTCGTCGGCAGTCGTGCGAACAGCAGCCAGATCGCCGCGATCATGACCCCGAAACAGATCAGGGCGATCATCGAGTGTTTGATGACGGCAGCCGACCAGCGCCCGTAATGCTCGGTCAGGCTGGCGAATTTTTTGTTGAACCATGCAAACGGGCCTTTTTTGGGCGGATCGGTCTGTTTCAGCCAGCTTCCGCAGAGGGCTGGCGTCAGCGTCAGGGCGACAAAGCCCGAAATCGTCACCGATATGGCGATTGTGATGGCGAACTGTTTATAGAGCTGTCCGGTCGTTCCGGGGACGAACGCGGCCGGGACAAATACGCAGACCAGTACCAGAACGGTGGCGACAATCGGGCTGACGAGTTCGTCCATCGCCTGAATGGTCGCCTGTTTCCTGTCCATTCCGCTATTGGAAATGTTGCGCTCGACGTTTTCCACCACGACGATCGCATCGTCGACCACAAGCCCGATCGCCAGCACCATCCCGAACAGCGTCAGCATGTTGATCGAGAAATTCAGGAGCCACATGCCGGCAAAGGTACCGAGAAGGGCAACGAAAATGGCAGTCGACGCGATAAGTGTCGCCCGGTATTTCTGCAGGAAGATATAAATGACGCCGATGACGATACAGATCGCGGTGATCAGGGTCTTGATCACTTCTTCAATCGAAATGCGGACATAGTCGGTCGTATCGACCCCGATCACGTAATGGATGCCGTCAGGGAAACCGGCCTGCAGTTTGTCCAGTTCGGTACGCACGGCTTTCGAGACGTCCAGTGCATTGGCGCCCGGTTGCTGGACAACCTGAATGAACGTGGCGAATTCGCCGTTCATCTGCGTATTGACCAGATAGGTCTGTTTGCCCATTGCGGCACGGCCGATGTCTTTCAGGCGGACAATCGCGCTGCCGTCATTGCTGGCACGGATGATCATGTTTTCATAATCTTCCGCGTTCTGGTAGGGAGAGCGGGTAACGGCAGGGTAGGTTTGCTGTATCCCTGCGGGAGCGGGTTCACCGCCGATCTGGCCGGCTGAAAAGAGCTTGTTCTGGGACGATATCGCCTCGGCGACATCCGTCGTCGTCACTTTCAGCGAGGCCATCTTGTCAGGACTGAGCCAGATGCGCATCGCCTGATCGGCATTCCCCATGACGGTTGCCTGACCTGCGCCGGGGACCCGCTTGATCGCATCGAGGACATAAACGTTCGCATAATTGGAAACGTAATCCTGATCGAAGAGCTTCGGGTCGCCGTAAAGGCCGATCAGCATCAGCATGGACGACGATTCTTTCTGGACCTGCACGCCGTTTTGTGTCACTTCACTCGGCAATTGCGGCGTGGCGATGTTCACCCGGTTCTGTACCTGCACCTGTGCTATATCCGGATCGGTGCCGATATTGAAGAATACCGTCAACTGGAGCTGTCCGGAGGACGAGGAGGACGACGACATGTAAAGCATGTTGTCGATGCCGTTGATCTGGTTTTCCAGCGGCGCGGCAACCGAGTCGGCCAGTGTCTTGGCGTCCGCGCCCGGGTATTGTGCCGACACGGTAATCTGGACAGGGCTCATGTTCGGGTACTGTTCGACCGGCAACTGGGTCATGGCGATACCACCTGCAAGGCAGATGATCAGCGAGACGACAATCGCGAAGATGGGGCGCTGAATGAAGAATTTGGAGAACATTATTCACCCCTTATGGTTTTGCGGTATCCGGCTGGGCGGCTTTGTCCGTTCCGTTTTCTTTCGATGCGGCGACCGTACCGGCATCCGCTTCCGTTGAGGCCGGTGGCTGGTCAGGCGGGGACTTATCCCCGGAAGAAGCCGTACCGATGTCCTGCTGTACCATGTTCTGGGACACTTCAACGTCGGCACCGGCCGCCAGGGTCTGGACGCCGTCCACGACGACCTGTTCGCCGTTCTGTAATCCCTGGGTGATCACCCAGTTTTCGCCAGTCTGGTCTCCGACCGTCACAGGCCGGTATTGCGCCTTGTTATCCTTGATGACCCAAACGAAATGACCCTTGGAACCCTGCTGCACGGCTTTTTGCGGGACGGCAATGGCGTCAGGCCTTGTGGCTCCGGACATGCGCACGCGCACGAACTGGTTCGGCCGCAAGGTGCCTTTCGGGTTGTCGACACTGGCACGGATCATGTTGGTTCCGGTCGTCGGGTTGTAATCCGGAGCCGAGAAAACGAGTTTGCCCTTGTTCGGGAAAACCGATCCGTCCGGCATGATGACTTCAATCGAAAAATTATTGTCTGAAGGGACGATCAGCTGTCCGGCCTGAATCTGTTTCTGCAATTCGAGCAGACGGTTTTCCGAGATGCTGAAGTTCACCCACATCGGCGTCATCTGGTAAACCGTCGTCAACTGGCTGTTGGTTGCATCGACATAGGTGCCTTCCGCCACGCTGGACGATCCGGCAAGCCCGTCGACAGGGGATTTGATTGTCGTGTAAGACAGGTTCAGTTTTGCCGCATCCAGCTGCGCCTGGGCCTGATGGACGGCGGCCTGGCTTGTCAGGAATTGTCCGCGGGCATTGTCGAGGTCTTTCTTGGACAGGGCGTTCAGTGCCACCAGCGGTTTGATGCGGTCAAGATTGGATTTTGCCGTGGCATGGGCGGCCTTGCTGGAATCGAGTGCGGCTTTGGCTTCATTGACCTGTACCTGAAAGGGTTTGGGGTCGATCTGGAACAGTGTCTGTCCATCCTTGACCATCGACCCTTCCTGATACAGCCTTTTCTGGAGGAAGCCGTTGACCCGTGCGTTGATGTTCACCATGCGCGAACTGGCCGTTTGGGCGACATATTCCATCGTCATGGGAATGTTCTGCGCTTTTAAGGTCAGCGTCGTCACACGCGGTTTTCCGGCTTTTGGAATTTCCATTTTCTGGCTGCAGCCAAGGACGAGCAGGGAAGCCAGTCCGACAGCGATTACGCTGGATATTGCGCCTCGATTCATCACCCGATTCTCCCAGTATGGTTTAACCCGCCATGCCTGAAACTGCAACGGGTTCATTTGGAGAAAACCATAACCTGAACCCGGTTTCCA
>JAEYIG010000240.1 GCA_023409175.1 Pseudomonadota bacterium | reverse complement strand
ATGGCGATCAGCAACCTGATGGGACTCGTATGCGACCCGATTGCCGGACTCGTCGAGATCCCCTGCGTCCAGCGCAATGTCATCGGCGCCGTCAACGCCCTCTCCTGCGCCAATATGGCTTTGGCCGGAGTCGAGCACAAAATCCCTGCCGACGAAGTCATCGACGCCATGCGGGCCGTCGGCGACACCATGTCTTCCGACCTGAAGGAAACAGCCCGTGGCGGCCTTGCCAACACCCCGACCGCCCGCATCCTCGTCAAGGATCTGATCCGCAAGAACCAGTATCACTCCGACTGACACTGATTCAATAAAGATTCAGCAGATGATTCGATTCAGGAAGCAAAAAAGCCGTTACAGGATTTCCGTAACGGCTTTTTGCATCAATTGAAACGATCAATAAACCGTTTCACGCATCAGCTTGGCACTCTTGACCATATTGTCCAGCGCTTCGAACGTTTCTTTCCACTGACGGGTTTTCAGGCCACAATCCGGATTGACCCAGAGACGGTCCGCGTCGATAACGGCAGACGCCTGTTTCAGCAGCGAAACCATTTCATTGACCGATGGAACACGCGGAGAATGGATATCGTAAACGCCCGGGCCGATTTCGTTCGGATAACGGAAGTCACGGAATCCTTTCAACAACGTCATATCGCCACGGCTGGCTTCCAGCGTGATCACGTCGGCATCCAGGCTGGCGATGTCCGGCATGATATCGTTGAACTCGGCATAACACATATGGGTATGGATCTGGGTATCGTCGCCAACGCCACAGGAAGCGATCCGGAAAGCGCGGCATGCCCAGTCCAGATAAGCCTGCCAGTTATGGCGACGCAGAGGCAAGCCCTCACGCAGACCCGGTTCATCAATCTGGATAATACCGATACCGGCTTTTTCAAGATCGGCCACTTCATCCCGGATCGCCAGTGCGATCTGGTCTGCAACAACGGAACGTTTTTCATCATCACGGACGAAAGACCATTGCAGAATCGTGATCGGACCGGTCAGCATGGCCTTCATCGGCCTGTCGGTCAGGCTCTGTGCAAACTTCGTCCATTCCACCGTCATGGCATTCGGTCTGGAAACGTCACCGTAAATGACAGGTGGCTTGACGCAACGGGAACCGTAAGACTGGACCCAGCCATTGGCCGTCATCGTCATGCCATCCAGGAATTCCCCGAAATACTCGACCATATCGTTACGTTCCGGTTCACCGTGCACGAACACGTCCAGACCCAGTTTTTCCTGCTGTGCGACACAGAACGAGATTTCTTCCTGCATGGCCTTCCGGTATTCCGCTTCGCCCAGAGAACCGCGTTTGAAAGCAGCGCGGGCAGAACGGATCTGCGGGGTCTGAGGGAAAGAACCGATTGTCGTCGTCGGGAAAGTCGGCAACTTGAAACGCTTGCGCTGAACAGCCTGACGGGCAGCGAAAGCCGATTTGCGACGATCCATGCCTTCTTTAAGATCACCCACTCTTTTGGCAACCTGTGCATTGTGAACCCAGTCGCCTTTTCTCAGCGCAACCGTATCACGGGAACGCTTCAGTGCATCGGCGATAGCGGCATCGCCGTTTTGCAGCCCGTCTTTCAGAGTATGGATTTCTTCCAGTTTTTCGGAAGCGAAAGCCAGACACTGTTTCAGGCGCGGGTCCATCTTGGTTTCCGCATCCAGCGAGAAAGGAACGTGCAGCAGCGAACAGCTTGGAGCGACCCACAAGTTCTTTCGCCCGGCCAGTTCAGGCGATCTCAGAGCGGCCAGAGCCTTGTCCAGATCGGCCTTCCAGATATTGCGGCCATCAATGACACCAACGGACAATACCTTGTCGGCAGGCCATTTGGCAGCGATCTCCTTCAGGTCTTCCGCGCCACGGATCGCATCGACATGCAAGCCGTCGACAGGCAATTCGCAAATCGTATCAATATGGCCTGCAAGAGACGAAAAGTACGTCGTCAACAGCAGCTTGACCGGTTCCTTGGTCAGGTCGTCATAAGCGCCCTTGAAGGAAGCCAGCCACTTGTCGTCGATATCCAGGCCCAGAACAGGTTCATCAATCTGAACCCATTCAACGCCTTCTGCATGCAGACGCGACAGGATCTGGCGATAGACAGGCAACAGGGAAGACAACAGGGACAGACGGTCGAATCCCTCCACTTTTTCACGGCCCAGATACAGGAAACTGACCGGTCCCAGCAAGACGGCCTTGACCGGATAACCGAGTGCCCTGGCTTCTTTCACTTCATCGAACAGGCGTTCGCTGTGAAGGGAAAAAGCGGTATCCGGGAAAAATTCAGGAACCATATAATGGTAGTTCGTATCGAACCACTTCAGCATCGACATGGCCTGTCCGGATTCCGTCGTCAGACTGCCGCGGGCCATTGCAAAATAACGGTCCAGTTCAGGAGTGTCTTTCGAAAAACCGAAACGGGCCGGTTCACAACCCAGTAACTGGATGTGATTCAGGACGTGATCGTAAAAAGCGAAATCGCCGACAGTAACCCAATCCAGACCGGCTTTTTTCTGCAACCCCCAGTGAGCGGCACGCAATTGCTTGCCCATTGCGACCAGATTTTTCAAATCGACATTGGTGTCTTCAGGTTCTGAAGCACTTTTCCAATACGTTTCAAGCGCTGATTTCAATTCCCGCTGTGCGCCCATGCGCGGGAAACCCAGAATATGACTGCTGACCATGAAATTCTCCCATTAAAACAAGTTTGATAAATCATAGTCAGCCGTGTAACATAATTCAAATGAAAGTTTTTTCAAAACTCCATAAGATTTTCTAATGATAGACCTGAGACACCTCAAAACCCTGCTTGCCCTGCGCAAAACCGGTAACCTGACCAAAGCGGCAGAAATGCTCTGCCTGACCCAATCCGCCCTGTCCCAGCAAATCCGCCTTCTCGAATCCGATTACGGTACACTCTTCGAGCGCAAAACAGTGCCCATCGCTTTTACTGCCGTAGGCCATTGCCTGCTTGAACTGGCCGACAGGATCTTCCCCGCCATAGAAGAAACGGAGCGGAACCTGATGCGCCTGAAAGACGGTACTGCAGGCACCCTCCGGATCGTCGTCGAATGCCACACCTGTTTCGACTGGCTCATGCCGACAATGGACGTATTCCGAACACACTGGCCTGAAGTGGAGCTCGACATCATCTCCGGATTCCATACCGATCCTGTCGGCCTGCTCCACCAGCGACGCGCCGATCTGGCTGTCGTCGGCAACCCGGAACCGGAAACGAACATCACCTACTTCCCCCTGTTCGAATACGACATCGTTGCACTCCTGTCCAACAGCCACGCCCTGAACCGGGAACCCTTCCTGAAACCTGAACACTTCATCGACCAGACACTGATCACCTACCCCATCCCGGATGAAATGATCGACATTGTCCAGCAGGTATTGCTGCCAGCCCGAATTTCCCCTGAAAGACGCACGTCCGAACTGACCATCGCCATTCTGCAACTGGTTGCCAGCAGCCGGGGTATCGCTGCCCTGCCTCTCTGGGCAATCAAACACTACCTGGACAAAAACTATATTTCATCGCGTCCCGTCACTGAAAACGGCCTGAAGGGAAAACTGTATGCCGCCGTTTGTACCGAAATGGCCTCGAAGGCCTACATCAACGATTTCGTCAGACTCATCCGTGAAAGAAGCCTGATCGAATTACCCGGAGTCCGGCTTCTGAACTGATCAAAACACTTACACAGAAATAACCCTTTTGACTTCATAAAAAATATTTTTACAACAATAACTTATCCACAAAAAACACAAAACGCTTTCAAAACCGCAAAAATGTTTCCTTATATCAATATTTATAGGTTTTATATAACTTAAACATATACTTATAGTTATTGACCTGACAATTTCCCGCTGATAATGTTCACACTTGTAAATAAGGCGAAGTGTTAAAAACCATTACTTTGAAATTAATTAGCATTAACTGATAGTTATCGCCTCCTTACATCTGTTTTTATCCGAAACAATTTGTCATTTACGGTATTGCGGATAATCTTTCGTCAATATCGAACATATATATAAAGACACATGCCAAGACTGAAAAAAAAGGGGGCATCCAACCTGGATACCCTTCCCAATGTTGTCATGGTAGAGCCATCCAATGCGGAACTCGTTTCCGTTAAAAAGCATGCCAAAACAACCCGTAACACAAAAAACAGAAGAAAAAACCCCAAAACCCCTATTGAGCTGTCTCCCGACCAGCAGGAACTGGTCAATATAAAGAACACTCTTGGTTTAAGGCATCAGGATTACGCCATCCTTCTGGGAATCGGCCTGCCACGCCTTTCTTCCTATACTTACGGCCGCACGGCATCCGTCCCTGCCGACGTCATGAAAACCGCACGCCAGTTGCTGGCTGAAAATTCTGAAGCGACAAGATTGCTGAAAGAAAAATTCAACCGGCCCATGTCTGAAATACTTCAGGAATGGGAAAACAACCTGGGCACGACTTCCGATGCCGAAATAGCAGGCCTGATCGGTGTCGTTACCATGACCATCAACCGCTGGCGCAAAAACGAAACCAAGCCCGACCTGTCGGCGTTGAACCGTTACGACCGTATCGTCAACCTCGTCGTCAATAACATCAGGCAACTGGTGACACGATAAAGCGGTTTCGCTTTTCCAATGGCTCCCGTCAATTGATCTGACCGGAGCCATTTTCGCGTTTAGTCGAGTACAATGTATAAAACTGTATTCCTTACCAAAAGAGCCCCGTTAAAAACGGTTTCCCGGAAACGATCACTTCGACAGATGCCATGAAAAGTAATTTCCCGTCAAACCTGAACAATTTCGATTTTTCCATGATGCCCCCATCCATTCTCGGGCATCTTTCCTTCCAGTTCCGCAATCCCGACAAAGCCCCTCTCCCGGCTGGAACCCACAAGCTGGACGTGTCGCTGGGCATCGAAGGCGAGAGGGACACCATCCTGGTCGTTCCCGAAGGTCTTGAAAGCGACAAACCCGCCAGACTGCTGGTCATGTTCCACGGTGCGGGCGGCAGCGCTGAAAAAGTCATGCCTTTTTTCAGGGACTGGGCCGAAAAAGAAAAATTCCTGTTACTGGTTCCGCAATCCACCTACATCACATGGGACCTTACCGTCGGTGGAAACGGTCCTGACCTGGAAAAACTGGACAAGGCCCTTGAAGAAGTCGCCTCCCGTTACATCATCGACAAAAACCATTTCGGTTTCTGCGGTTTTTCCGACGGCGCCAGCTATTCCCTTTCCATCGGACTGTCCAATGGCGAAATCCTGTCGCACGTCATCGCCCTGTCCGGCGGTTTCATGAACCTGTACGTCCCGAGAGGGAAACCGCTTGTCTTCATCGCCCATAGCCCTGAAGACGAACAGCTCCCGATGAAAACCAGTGGACTTCATCATTATGAAGAGCTGAAAAAAGCCGGATACGACGTTGAATTCCTCGAATTCCACGGACGTCACCTTATCCATCCGCCTGTCGTTGAAAAAGCCATGGAGTTTTTCATCAACCGCAGTCCAGGCCGTCCGCAATAAGACTACCGGCCGGCATTTTCAACAATAAAATGCCGGTCATCGCTCCCCTTGCCTTTTCCCTTCCCTGATTTTCGTCCCCTGTCCCTTTTCACTCCATTAACATAGGGACTTCGTTTAAACTGCCAGCATCTTGGCAGTCATGGCAGTTCATGGCAGTATTGAAAATTATCCGTAACGGGAACGCACCCCATGCCATTTACCGAAATCAGCTCGTTTCTGGAAGCGCAAGCCGAACCGCACATCCTTTTCGACAGGGAATACCGGATCATTGCCGTCAACGGTGCTTTCCGGAAATACTGCAATCCGCAATCTTCCGTTATCGGACGTACCTGTTACGAGGTCTCCCATAATTACGAAGCGCCCTGTGACCGCTCCGGCGAAACGTGCCCCCTTGCCAAAAGCCGGCGTTCCGGCAAATCCGAACGCGTCCTTCATATGCATCACACTCCCAACGGGGAAGAATACGTCAGCATCGAACTGACCCCTATCAAGAATCAGGCCGGAGACATCACCTGCTTCGTCGAAAAAATCGAACCCGTGAAAATAGCGAAAGGCCAGATAGAAAAAAACAGCCTCACCGGAAAATCGGCCGCATTCACCCGAATGATGAATCTGGTCGGAAAAGTCGCCTCATCCGATATCAACGTACTGCTTGCCGGAGAATCCGGCACTGGCAAGGAACTGGTTGCCCAGGCCATTCATCGCGCCGGAAAACGGGCCGCAAAACCGTTTATCGTCGTCGATTGCTCCGGCATATCCGAAGCCCATTTCGAAAGCGAGCTGTTCGGGGAAGAACGAGGCACCCATCCCAGAACAGGTTCAGGCAAAAAAGGACTGGTCGATGCCGCAGACGGAGGCACCCTTTTCCTCGACGAAATCGGTGATCTTCCCCTTTCCATCCAGTCCAAACTGTTACACCTTCTCGAGACCGGCGCCTACCGGCGCTTTGGCTCTGCCGACCTGCGCCGCGCGGACATCCGCTTCATATCGGCCAGCAGCCACAACCTCCGCAAAAAAGCCGAAGACGGCCTGTTCAGGAAAGATCTTTATTACCGTCTTGAAATCTTTCCCATTCAGGTTCCGGCATTAAGAGACAGGATGGAAGACATCCCCCTCTTGATCGCGTCCCTCCTGCAAAAAGTCGCACCGGAAAAAAAACTGACCGTTTCCGATGAAGCCATGTATCTCCTTCAGACCTACCCGTTCCCCGGAAACGTCCGGGAATTGCGCAATTTTCTCGAACGGGCCTCTCTCCTGTGCGAGAACCATGAAATCCGCCCTGAGCATCTGTTGTTTCCCAAACAGGAAAATGACGCAAAAACACCCGTCGCGGAACCCGTGACGCCAGACGTGCAATCCAGACTTCTTTCGACATTCAGCGGAAAACGAAAGGCTTTGGCAAAAATGTTGGGAATCAGCGAACGCACGCTTTATCGCCGTCTCTCTGAACTCCAGGGAAAACAGGACCAATAAAGCAACCGGACTAATGAATCGTTTCAAACGCTCTTGATTTAAATGGCTTATCGAGTAAAATATAGGGGCTATACATAAAGCTTGCTTCATTTTGAGATGTTATGCGAAGTGTTAGCAATCCCAGTTAGTACCTTCAGCCCTTTGGGCGAAGTTTTTCTTTCTTGGCAAATCCTTTCGGGGAAATGTCCACAGAGAATAAAAACCAAAAGTTGTACCAACGACAAGGAAATGAGAAATTATGACTAAACCATTAGATGGAATTAATGTGCTTGACTTTACCCACGTCCAAGCAGGTCCTGCCTGTACACAGATGATGGGTTTCTTGGGCGCAAACGTCATCAAGATTGAAAGACGTGGTTCCGGAGATATGACTCGTGGATGGCTGCAGGACAAACCAAACGTTGACTCCCTGTACTTCACGATGTTCAACTGTAACAAACGTTCGATCGAATTGGACATGAAAACTCCAGAAGGCAAAGAACTTCTGGAACAAATGATCAAAAAAGCCGACGTCATGGTTGAAAACTTCGGACCAGGCGCACTGGACCGTATGGGCTTTACCTGGGAACGCATTCAGGAACTGAATCCAAGAGTCATTCTGGCTTCCGTTAAAGGCTATGCAGAAGGCCATGCCAACGAACACCTGAAAGTTTA
>JAEYIG010000200.1 GCA_023409175.1 Pseudomonadota bacterium | reverse complement strand
GGTTGAAAGTCAATCCGTTATTTTACAGGAAGAGTTTTTCCAGTGTACGCCGGTAGATGTCAGTCAATGGCTGGATGTCTGAAATCAGCACGTTTTCGTCGATCTGGTGAATGCTTTCCGTGACAGGACCGAATTCAACCACTTGCGGACAGATGCGGGCGATAAAACGCCCGTCGGACGTTCCGCCGGTGGTGGACAATTCGGGCGTGATGCCGGTTTCTTCCAAAATGGCTTCCGAGATGGCGTCGCACAGCGAGCCGCGAGGCGTCAGGAAGGGCACTCCGGAGTAGTTCCAGTCGAGCCTGTAATCCAGGCCATGTTTGTCAAGGATGGCATGGACGCGTTCTTTGAGGCTATCCACCGTGCTGGCGGTACAGAAACGGAAATTGAACTCGACAAAAAGCTCACCGGGAATGACGTTGTTTGCTCCAGTTCCGGCGTGGATATTGGATATCTGCCATGTCGTCGGCTCATAATATTCATTGCCGTCATCCCATACTGTTGCGGAGAGTTCCGTAATGGCCGGGGCAGCCAGATGGATCGGGTTGGCCGCCCTTTTCGGATAGGCGATGTGCCCCTGTTTTCCGATGACTGTCAGCTTGCCGCAGAGTGAGCCGCGACGGCCGTTCTTGATCGTGTCGCCCATTTTTTTCAGGGAGCTCGGTTCGCCAACGATACAGTAATCAGGGCGGATGCCCCGTTCATCAAGCAGTTTGACGACGGCGTCGGTGCCATCGACGGCAATGCCTTCTTCGTCACTGGTGAATATGAACCCGATGGAACCCGTGTAATCCGGATTGGCGGTAATGAAATCTTTTGCCGCAATCACCATCGCTGCATCCGAGGTTTTCATGTCGGCAACGCCACGGCCGTAGAGCCGTCCATCACGTTCGGTCGGCGTAAAGGGATCGGATGACCATTTTTCAACCGGCCCGGTCGGCACGACGTCGGTATGGCCTGCGAAGACCAGCAAAGGGCCAACGGTGCCATGACGCGCCCAAAGATTGGTCACGCCGTTGGAAACGATGGTTTCGCATTCGAATCCCAGCGGTTTCAACTCGGCCATGATGAGTTTCTGGCAGTTTTTGTCGTCCGGGGTGATGGAGGGTTCGGCGACGAGTGCGCGGGCCAGTTCGAGTGTCGAGGTCATACGTTTCCTTTCCTTGTCGATCAATGATTGTCAGTTGTCTCGCAGAAGGTCGTTGATCGCGGTTTTTGCACGGGTCTGGGCGTTGACGCGCTTGACGATCACTGCACAGTATAAACTGTATTTCCCACTGGGATCAGGGATATTTCCGGGAACGACGACAGAACCGGATGGGACGCGGCCGTACAGGATACGGTCGTTTTCACGGTCGTATATACGAGTGGACTGACCGATATAAACCCCCATCGAGATGACACTGTTTTCCTCGACAATGACGCCTTCGACGATTTCGGAGCGGGCTCCGATAAAGCAGTTGTCTTCGATAATGGTCGGGTTGGCCTGCATCGGTTCCAGAACGCCGCCGATGCCGACGCCACCGGAAAGATGGACGTGCTTGCCGATCTGGGCACAGGAACCGACCGTAGCCCAGGTATCGATCATCGTACCTTCACCGACGTAGGCACCGATGTTCACGAACGAAGGCATCATGACGACATTTTTGCCGATATAACTGCCCAGACGGGCAACGGCAGGGGGGACGACACGAAAGCCGGCTTTTGCAAAATCTTCCTGTGTGTAATTGGCAAACTTGCTGGTCACCTTGTCATAAAAATGAAGCGCGGGCGAGCCGTCTGCACCGACCGGCATCGCAAAGTTTTCCTGAAGGCGGAAGGAGAGAAGAACCGCCTTTTTGGTCCACTGGTTGACGACCCATTCGCCATTCTTTTTTTCCGCTACCCTGAGCTGCCCGCAATCAAGTTGCCGTATCACTTCGGCAATGGCAGCGCGGAGAATGGGAGAGGCATCGCCCGCTGCAAGACTGTCCCGGTTTTCCCAGGCATCTTCGATGATCTGTTTCAGTTGTTCTTCCTGTGACATGGTGATTTCCTGTTTTTTACTGTTTTTTATATTTCACGCCGCTGGCTGCGGACGAATTCGACGATGCGTAAAATGCCCTCGAGGCATTCGGCCGGTTCCGCTACGAGAGCAATACGAATACGGTTTTTCCCGGGATTGATGCCATTCGCTTCCCTTGCCAGATAACTGCCGGGCAAAACGGTGACATTGGATTTTTCATAAAGCTTTTGGGCAAATTCGGTATCCGAAAGCCCCGTTTTTTCAAAGACCTCAGCCCAGAGGTAAAAGCTGGCGTCAGGTATCGTTACGTTCAGAGCCTGTTGCAACAGAGGCACGGCTTCACGGAATTTGCCGATGTATTTCGCGCGGTTTTTTGCAACGTGTTCTTCATCGTTCCATGCGGCTGCTGAAGCGGCCTGTACCGCTTCGCTCATGGCTGTGCCGTGGTATGTCCGGTAAAGCAGGAACTGTTTGATGATGGAGGCGTCACCTGCGACAAATCCGGAACGCATGCCGGGTACATTGGAGCGCTTGGAAAGGCTGGAAAGCATCACCAGACGGGGATAGTCTTCGCGTCCCAGCCTGTATGCGGCTTCCAGTCCGCCAAGAGGCGGCTTGTCAAAATAGATTTCGGAATAACATTCGTCCGAGGCGATGACAAAGCCGTAACGGTCGGAAAGGTCGAAGAGTTTTTTCCATTGTTCAAGGTCCATGACGGCACCGGTCGGGTTGCCCGGAGAGCAAACATACACAAGCCTTGTCTTTTCCCAGACTGCGAGAGGGACACTATCGTAATCACAACCGAAATTCCGTTCAGGCAGGGCATTCACGAAATAAGGCTCGGCTCCAGCCAGATAAGTGGCTCCCTCATAGATCTGGTAGAAAGGGTTGGGGCAGATGACAATGCCGTGTTCTGATGGGTCAAGTACTGCCTGTGCCAGTGAAAACAGGGCTTCCCGTGACCCGAGTGTCGGCAGTATCTGGCTTGCAGGATCGGGCGCAGGGATTTTGTAACGGTTGTTCAGCCATGCGGCAATTGCCTCGCGTAAAGCCAGGGTTCCCTGTGTGGCCGGATATCGTGAGAGTCCATCCAGGTTTTCTCTCATGGCACGACGGATAAAAGAGGGCGTGCTGTGTTTTGGCTCACCAATGCCGAAATTGATGTGCGTGACACTCTGGTCGGGACGGTTTTTTGAAAACAGCTTTCGCAGCTTTTCAAAAGGATAAGGCTGCAAACGGTTCAATAAAGGATTCATAGCGTTTCAACCACAAAAACACATCATTAGAAAGTGCGAATGAGAATTATTATCGCATTATTTTCATTTTATGTTGTCCTGTTAATGGACTGTTCAAAATAAAGCAGGAATCGTGCCAATTTGGTGAATGCTGCTTCAGAAAGTATCAGGATTTTTCGGGTCATGAGGGATATGAACAATGGAAAGAATAATGAAGGCTTATTGATGAATTCGATGACGGGGTTTCCCGCTTTGCGCTTGAATGGTGTTATTGAGGCGATGGTATGAAATGCTCCATCTAAATCAAAAGAGGTCGTATTTGCACGAAAAAAACGTTGAA
>JAEYIG010000108.1 GCA_023409175.1 Pseudomonadota bacterium | reverse complement strand
TGCCGTCGTTTGAAACTGAAACACTGGTATTGATATTGATGCCGCCACCGGATGAAACTCCGCCAGTATTGGCAAGCCCGCGAATGACATCGGCATATTTGGACGGAAGCACCATTTCCTTTTCATGAAGCTGTGCAATCGGATTGATGCCTGCAGGGACTTCCCCGCCATCCGCAAATCCAAAACTTGGAACACTGTTTGCAATGGAATCCGGGACACGCAAACCGGGACCAGGCCCCGGCTTGAAACCCATTCCCGAAGTGCCGGTAGGTTTCATGTCAGCTGTACCGGATGACCCGAAAAAAGAAGAGACGGAACCGATCAGAAACTGTGCCAGTCCGGCCACTGCTGCCTGTGCCTGAATCTTCAGGATGTTCTGAATGACCGATTTGGCAAAATCATTGAACGAAAACTTGCCGGTGGTCACGAATTTGATCAACGCTTCGGAACAGCTGCCAAGCGTTGAAGTCATACAATCATAAATGCGCTTGTTGGCTTCCTCTGCCGTACCGGCATATTTGTTGACGGCCATTTCCATCACTTCATATGTCGATTTGCCTTTTAGCTGTTCGAGCAATTCCTTGTTGCTGTCTTTTTTGTCTTTGGCGTCCTTGTTGCCCTGTTCGCCTTTGGCACCCTGCGCACCTTCTATATTGCCGTCCTTGCTTCCGTCTTTACTGCCACTCTTGTTTTTGTCCAGCCCCAAAAGCTTCATCAAGGCACTTCCAATGCCGTCAGCCAGTTTCTTGGACAGGCTTGAAACAATGTCCGATTGGCCATTTTTGGCGGCATCGCCCTTTTTGGCATCGGCGCCCGCATCGGATTTGCCCGTCGCGGCGCCCTGTTTGTCTTTTGCCAGTGACTGTTTGACCATTTGCTGCATCGCCTTCGAGTCGGCAACGAGCTTTTGGAGAGACGCTTCCATTTTGATCACGCACTGGCGCACGTCGACCATTCCCGTCTCCATCTTTTGCATATACTGGTCAGATGCTATTGACATAAGTTTTCCCTCCCAAACCCGCTCATGCGTGTTTGATCAACCTGTTGTAAATCGGAAAATGAAATGCCCCTTTCTTGTGGAAAGGGGCATCCATCACTCCGGCTGGCAGCCAAAAATGGCTGCCTTGATCAGCCGCGTCTGGGCACCGGGTTCATCAAGCAGGATAGGCCCCGTCTCTGTGGGTTCCTGCCGGTTCGTTTCTACCCACGGGATAAAATCCGTAGGCAGATAAGGTTCCGGTCTTGCCTCGATATTCCTGTTGATGTTCGCCAGTGTCGCCACGGCTATGCCATGCCTCATATCGGCCACTCTCTCGCCCCATGGCTCAAGGCCGTAGTAAGCGATCCAGTAACAGAATTCATGGCTGTCGATTTCCTGTTGGGCACGTGCAACCGACATGCCCAGAGCCAGCGCGAGCCGGAACCACATCATGAGTTCCGGTCGCGCCGTCAGTTTTTTGCGGCTTCCTCCTGTGCTTCGGCAGACATGCCGTTCACACGCAAGGCGATCTGGGCCAGGCGGTCCAGAACCGTTGCGGATTTGGCTCGCAAAGCTTCGACGTCGTCAATGGAAAAAAGGCGTTTGCCTTCTTCATCGACCATCGTCAGTGCCAGCAAGGGGGCCTCGAATTTTCCAACCAAAGAAGTTTCTGCCCCCTCGATAGCGGCGCGGAAATCGTCGCGCTCCGCGCCCGACATGGCGCGAATGCAGACGTTGCCACCCCATTCAGGTACATTGACGACCTCCTGGTGAGCGTCTTTTGCACCCAGAATTGCCTCTCTGTCAAGAAGCGTCATGCCCATGCGATATCTCCTGTGACACGGGTTTCGACGGAGCCTTTCAGTACGGCGTCAATGCCACCGGTAATCGGGGTGGATTTGACCAGTACGTTGAAAGTCGCGGTTTCGTCATTTGGCAGGGTCAGTTTCAGCTGGACAACTTTGCCTGCCTTGTGGGCGGCTTCCAGTGCGACCTGGCCTGGATCGGCACGGTCGATATGCATTTCGAAAGAGAATTTGCCGTGATCCTGCAGACCCAGGCGGAATTCTTTTGCCGTGCTGTCCAGGTCGGTGACGTCGATTTCAGATGCTGCACCGTCAAAACCGGTGAAAGAAATGATGTTTTTGATTTTGGTCCAGACAGCTTCACCGGTGGTAGCGGTGTTGATTGCGATACTGGAACCTTGTGCGGAAATTGCGGTACTTGCCATAAAATAGTCTCCTAAAATAAAAAAAGCCACCCATGGTGGCCAACATGAATCACGTTGCTGTCAATTTGTCCGGATTACGGGTGCCAGACAGAGATCTCCAGGACAACGTGATGCAAACCGGTTTCAACTTCAAACAGGTCTTTTTCCTGCCTGATCCTGTTGTCCCTGTTCCAATCGCGAAGGGTCATGCGGACGGCATGCGCCAGATTGACTGCCTCGCTGTAAGTCGCAGCACAGGCATCGACCTGCAATACGGTATTGAAAAGCTGGACGATGTCTTCCGAATCCATATCGAGCGTTGCCGGGACGCTGGACAGGCGGAACCAGGTCAGATACGGTTTTCCGGCATCAGCAGGTGCGACGTTCGGGTAAACCCGGTTGCCGCACGACTCCTTGACCAGTGTTTCAAATTCACTTTGTAAACTCATTTTTCTTTATCCCTTCGATCAGGCCTGTAACAGGCCTCGTTCATTATTTTTCGTCTTGCCCTGTGTTGATGCCTCTTCAGGCGGTAACGCTCGTAAAAGGCATCCTCGTTTTTCCATATCCGGTTAAAAACGGCTTCGTTTTCTTCCTGGTCTTCACCCCCGATATGTGGTCCAGACATAGTTGACCCTCAAAACAAAAAAGCCCCGCCACCCGGCAGAGCTTGAACCATTCGGCATAAGGAAAAGCCGATACTGTATTAAATGTGGTGGTTGACTGCCCCAAACTGCCCTTTCGGCAACGAAAGGAACCTCAGGATGTGAGCCATAAAAAAAGCCCCGCATGAAGCGAGGCCTGTTTTCAGGGCAGTTTGTTCAACCTGTTTTTTTCATGCATGCCTGGAATGGAGAGCATTTACGAAAGCTACGGGCGAGCAGAACCACCACAATTGCTATTTTAATGATATTTTTTCTTCTGTCAGCTATGACACGCGTTTTTTTGAAATTTTTTTACAGATAAAAAAACGGACGGTTTTGCCGTCCGTTTTTCCCGAATCTTTTCAGGCTGTTCAATCTGGGGACAAATCAGCCGGTCCGGTTCATCATGCACTGTTTATAACAGATACTTTTCCTTCATCCTGGGGAGCAAGGCAGCGACAGCCATTTTGTAGCTGACGCCACTGCAACCGCCCCTCCATTCACGGGCAGCCCTGCGCCGTTTCCGCATTTCCAGCCCGATCGCCAGACTGTACTCCGGCGGCAGGCTGTTGACACAAAAGTCGACGGCTTCCATGGTATTGCGGTGTAAAGACTCTTCCAGTATTTCAGAATCCTCTTCCCATCCGCCTCCACTTTGCGCTTCACGGCAATAGGGTGCCAGATGTGGCATATCCAGATCAGGGCGCCATTGCCGCGACCAGTCATACCATTCTTTCAAAAGCTCTTCAGCCAGTTCAATTTCCATCTTTTTCCTTAACTTTTATAGTCATCTCTTCAGCTGTTTCGGACGGGCGCCATTTCAATTTCATTTGCCTGTC
>JAEYIG010000009.1 GCA_023409175.1 Pseudomonadota bacterium | reverse complement strand
ACACTGCGGCTTTGATGGCAAACCATTGGCAAAACCACAATCATTGTCAGGAAATATGAAACACATTCCCCGTAAAAGGTTCGGACAGAATTTTCTGAAAGATCAATCTGTTTTAAACGATATCGTTACAGCCATTTCCCCCCAAAAAACCGATCGTCTTCTGGAAATTGGTCCGGGAATGGGTGCCATGACGGAAAATCTTCTCGCCTATCTGGATCGGATGGATGTCATTGAACTGGACAGGGATCTGGTCACGTTCCTGAAAAAACGTTTTCCTGCACACAAGCTGACGATTCATCAAGGGGATGCCTTGTCTTTCGATTTCACGACATTAGGCGCTTCGAGAGAAAACAAATGGCGTATTGTCGGCAATTTGCCTTACAACATCTCTTCACCCTTGCTGTTTCATTTGATGCAATATACGGATTGCATTGAAGACCAACATTTCATGCTCCAGAGGGAAGTCGTCGAACGAATGGTTGCCGAGCCAGGAAGCAAAGCTTTTGGACGCCTTTCCGTCATGTTGCAATGGCAATACGATATGGAATTGCTCTTTATCGTTCCGCCAGAGGCATTTGATCCCATGCCCAGGGTTGATTCCGCCATTGTCAGGATGATTCCAAAGGAAATGCCTGAAATCTGCTCGATCGAGGCACTTGAAAAAACGGTCACACAAGCCTTTTCTCAAAGAAGGAAGATGCTGAGAAACAATCTTGCCCCTCTTTTCACAGAAGCCCGGCTGATTGAACTGGAGATCGATCCGACCCAAAGGCCGGAGGATCTGTCTGTCGAACAATTCATCAGGCTGGCAAATCACCTGAATTAAGACGAAAAAGCCGTCTTTTCAGGAGATTTACTGGAAGATTTTCCCTCTGTGTGCAGAAAGAATCGCCTCGACAGCAGCATGCTTGATTTTCATTTCAGCCGAAATCGCATAATACTGTTCTCGTACTTCATTCAGTTCGCCGATAGGCACCGAACGAAATTGGTCTTTCATTTCTCTTTCAAGGGCTATCGGGGCATGGAACATACCCAAACCATTGCGTCCAAACGTTTTCAGCAACGCGCTGTCAGCAAACTCACCGACAATGAATGGCCGGATATTATGGATTTCAAACCATTGGTCCAGACGTGTCCTGATCGCATTGCCTCGTGTCGGTAACAAGATCGGGGCGCCATTCAGGCACTCGGGAAAATTGGAACGATACTTTTGGGCAAGTTCTTCCGACCCGAATAACCAGATAGGACAGTCACCAAGCTCATGACTGAAAACACGCAGACTGCTTCCAACGTTGATAGGACGATCCGTCAGGACAACATCCAGTTTATGCAATGCAAGATCGGCCAGCAGCGTTTCAAAAGAACCGTCATAGCACTCCATCCTGACGAATTGCGGCATTTCAAGAGCAGCCTCAAGCAAGCGGTAAGCGATCATCTTTGGCAATGAATCGGAAACACCGACTGTCAAGCGCATGCTTTTGCCGATATCATCTTCCGCAAGCGCTTCCTGTAACTGTTCGCCCAGCAGAAAAATCTGGTCAGCATAATTCAATGCGAGGCGTCCCGCTTCGGTCAGGACAAGTCTGCGTCCCTGAGGAGCAAATAAAGTCTTCCCGACCGCCTTTTCCAACAGGGACAACTGCATGCTGATCGTCTGTACCGCAACGCCCAGTCTTTCAGCTGCACGCGTGACTCCGCCTTCTTTTGCGACCACCCAAAAATAATAAAGATGTCTATAATTTAAGTTTAAAGCGCTCATTGTTCTATTTTATTGAAGTAACATTACTATTATCATCCCTTTTTATTTCTTTTGGGAATGGCTAATATACTGAAAAAGCAATAAAGAAGTAATTAAGGAGCAAGTTATTATGGCACCAACTATCATTACCAAAGGGATCAAGGCCGGTGAGGCCATTCAGGATTACATCGCCGACCGTTTGGATACGATGTTATCCCATACCCAAAACAGCATTGATTACATCATGATTCGTTTGTCGGATACAAACCGGATCAAAAGCGGTTTCAAGAAACGTTGCCTGATTCAACTCTCGTTGCCAGGAATGTCCCCTATCGTCGTGACTGAATTTGCGGCGGACATGAAAAGCGCAGTCGATTCTGCAACACGCCGCGCAACGCGACTTTTGAACAAAGCCTTGTCCAAGGCAAAAGAAATATCGCACACGACAATGCCTCTTTACATTAATAAACCCATACTGGATTTAAATTAAACCACAATGAACAGACGTTACCATTTCTACGATAACGCGAAAGATAACGCCAGTATCAGCACCGTTCTGGATAATTCGTCCAGACGTGTGCTGAGAAATACGTATTTTCTTCTGTCCATATGCCTGGCTTTCAGTGCAATTACGGCAGCAGCAACAATTGCATTGCAACTTCCCTATCCGGGATTTCTGATTACGATTGTCGGGTATTTCGGGCTTTTGTTCCTGGTCACCAGAAACCGTAATAATGGATTCGGCATCCTGTTTGTATTGGGACTGACTGGATTCATGGGTTATACCCTCGGCCCTATCGTCGGATACTATCTTCGATTGCCTAACGGTGCACAGACGGTCATGATGGCTTTGGGTGGCACCGCACTGATCTTCCTAGTCATGTCGGGCATTGCACTTTTTTCCAAACGCGACTTTTCATTTTTATCCGGAATGCTGACAACCGGCATTCTTGTTGCCTTTGTGGCTGGCCTGATCGCCGTGTTTTTCGACATACCCGCCTTGTCGCTTGCGGTTTCTTCTGTTTTCGTACTATTGATGTCCGGTCTGATTTTGCATGAAACGAACAATATCGTCCGGAATGGTGAGACCAATTACATTATGGCAACCGTGACCTTGTTCGTTGCCATTTTCAATCTATTTACCAGCCTGCTGCACTTGCTGGGTTTTGCAAGCCGCTCGGATTAGGGTCGCATTCATGAGCCTGGCCATCCTTCCACGTACCAGTGAAGGATGGCCTTTTTTATAAAGAAAAACAGGAAAAAAATGTTGGCAAGGCTTACAATTCAGATATCAGGATTGTCATGAAATCATACCTTTCATATTTCACGTCTTCATTTATTGTTTGCGTTGCTGCTTTCGTGGTTGGTTATGCCATTGGCGGTGCCGCAGCCATTGCAACTATTTTCTTTCTGACGGTTCTTGAAGTAGCCCTTTCTTTCGACAATGCCGTGGTGAATGCCGGTATCCTGAAGAACTGGAGTCATGTCTGGCGTCAGCATTTCCTGCTCTGGGGGATTTTTGTCGCCGTTTTCGGAATGCGACTGGTTTTCCCATTGCTGATTGTCTGTGTTGCGGGTCACATGGGCCCTTTGGAAGCACTTAACATTGCCTTGTACCAGCCGCACGAATATAGTCGGATCATGGCGTCAGCCCATCATGAAGTGGCTGCATTCGGAGGCGTTTTCCTGCTGATGGTTTTCCTCAGTTTCTTTGTTGCAAGACACAAAACCGAACACTGGCTCGCTTTTATCGAAAAGCCCCTGACGCGTCTGGGACAAATGGAAGCGATTCAGGCCGCTTTGACCCTTGTTACCCTGACGGTTATCACGTACTTCGTTTCACCCAATGAGAGATTTGAATTTCTTCTCGCGGGTATGTGGGGATTGATTGTGTATGTCCTGACAAAAGGCGTCGCTTCCCTTTTGAGCCCTCATGACGAACATATCGAACAACATGTCGTTCATCAGGGAATCGGCGGCTTTTTATATCTGGAACTGATTGACGCGAGTTTTTCGTTCGATGGCGTCCTGGGAGCGTTTGCCATGACGAATAACCTTTTCATCATCGCTTTGGGGCTCGGCGCCGGTGCCATGTTTGTCCGGAGCTTTACCATTTTACTGGTTGAAAAGGGAACCCTGAGCCATTATCGCTATCTGGAACATGGTGCTTTCTGGGCCATCGGTTCGCTGGCATTGCTGATGCTTCTGGGAGTGCTGTTTCCGGTCCCGGAAGCGATTACGGGTCTGATGGGAGCGATACTGATCATTGCTGCGCTTGGCAGCTCCATTATCGCAAACCGACGAAAATCATAAGAATTGGGAACCGATCCACCAGGCAATCGCAGCAATGGAAGCCGATGCCGGAATAGTCAAAATCCAGGCCCAAACGATATTGCCTGCCACTCCCCATCGGACGGCCGACATTTTCTGGGAAGAACCCACCCCGACAATCGCACCTGTGATGGTGTGAGTCGTCGAGACCGGAATGCCCAGTGCGGTTGCAACGAACAGCGTCAATGCACCACCGGTTTCGGCACAAAAACCGCCAACCGGTTTCAGCTTGGTAATTTTCTGTCCCATCGTTTTGACGATACGCCAACCGCCAAACAGGGTCCCTACGCCGATCGCGCCATAACAGCACACAATCACCCATATCGGCAAATGACCGTTATCGGCTGCATATCCTGATGCGATCAACAGCATCCAGATCAGGCCCATTGTTTTCTGGGCATCGTTCCCGCCATGGCCAAGACTGTACATGGATGCAGAGACAAGCTGCAGCCGCCGGAACCACCGATCCACGTTTCTTGGCTGTGACCGAACGAAAATCCAGGAAACCAGCAACATCATCAGCGAACCGAGAATGAAACCAAGAAGCGGGGAAATCACGATGAAGGCGATAATTTTCAGGATGCCGGAAGCCATCAGGGAACCGCTGCCCGCCTTGGCAATAGCCGCACCGATCAGGCCGCCAATCAGAGCATGCGAAGATGATGACGGGATACCGTAATACCAGGTAATGACATTCCAGCCGATGGCACCCACCAGAGCGCCGAAAATGACGTAATGATCGACAATCGCCGGGTCGACAGTTCCTTTTCCGACTGTTGTCGCCACATGCAGGTCAAACACGAAAATAGCGACAACATTCATGAATGCCGTCATGGCGACGGCGGTATGAGGTTTCAGGACGCCGGTTGACACGACAGTCGCAATGGCATTGGCTGCATCGTGAAATCCGTTCATAAAGTCAAAAATCAAAGCCAGGGCGACTAGGAAAATGATGGTATAAAGACTGACGTGAATGGCATGCATGACTGGTGAACTTTTTTTGACCTGAAAATAAAAAAAATGCCTTGATCTCAAATGAAATCAGGCATTTTCAACAACGATTCCTTCAATGATATTGGAAACATCCTCGCAAACGTCAGTGACGTTTTCCAGAATCTCGTAAAGCGCCTTCAGCTTGATCAGGTTCCTGACGTCCGGTTCATCCCTGAACAATTTGGACAACGCGGCATGCATCACATGATCCGCATCGGATTCAAGCCGGTCGATTTCCTCGCAGATTTCAAGTACCTGACGGGAATTGTTCATATTGTGCAACAGGGAAACACCTTCCTGCAGCTTGTTGCAGCAACCCACACAGAGTTCAGCCAGCCGGACAGCCTCTGGCGTAATGAACTGAATATCGTAAAGGGAAACGGTCTGGGCCGCGTCTTCCATCAAATCGAGGATATCGTCCATTTTTGTAATGAGCCGATGGATATCTTCACGATCGAGAGGGGTAATGAATGTTTTATGGAGAATGCCGATGGTGTGATAGGTGATTTTGTCTGCCTGTTTTTCGAGGCCTTCAATGGCATGGAGTCTAGTTTCAATGTTATTCGAGTCTTTCATGAGCTCCAAAAGCTCTTTTGCACCTTTGACGCAATATTCTGCATGCTGATTGAACAAGTCGAAAAACTTTTCTTCCTTAGGCATTAAACGTCCGAACATATCACTTTCCCTGTATCAGCTGGTTTCCAATATACAAACGACCCGGCTCAAATTGAATTGAACAAGGTATAAAGGCTTAATCATTATACGACCCCGCGCCTGCCGCGTAATTATCGAATTTGGTGAATTGTCCCAGAAATGTCAGTCTGACGTTACCGATCGGGCCGTTACGTTGCTTTCCAACAATAATTTCGGCAGTACCTCTATCGGCTGAATCCGGATTGTAAACTTCATCGCGATATATGAATAAAATCAGATCGGCATCCTGTTCGATCGCTCCCGATTCACGCAAATCGGACATGACCGGCCGCTTGTTGGGCCTTTGTTCGACAGAACGGTTTAACTGCGACAATGCAATGACAGGGCAGTTCAATTCCTTGGCAAGCGCCTTCAGTCCACGGGAAATTTCGGAAATTTCCGTCGCCCGGTTTTCGCCGGCAGAGCTTGGCGACATTAACTGGAGGTAATCAATAATGATCAGTCCCAGTTTGCTGCATTGTCTTGCCAGTCTTCTCGCACGCGCCCTCAAATCAGTACAGCTTAACGCCGGTGTTTCATCAATATAAAGCTGGGCTTCATTCATTTTCTGAATGGCATAAGTCAATCGTGGCCAGTCTTCATCGGCCAGACGCCCTGTTCTCAAACGATGCTGGTCCAGACGTCCGACGGACCCGAGCATACGCATGGCCAGCTGCGCGCCACCCATTTCCATTGAGAATATGGCGACAGGCAAACCACTTTCGATGGCGACATTTTCACCAATATTGACGGAAAATGCCGTTTTACCCATGGACGGACGGCCTGCAACGATAATCAGGTCACCAGGCTGCAATCCCGATGTCATTCTGTCCAGATCCATAAAACCGGTGGGCACACCTGTTATGTCATTACGGTTATCCCGGTTATAAAGTTCGTCGATCCGCTCGACGACTTGTGTCAGCAATGGCTGGATTTCCTGAAAACCCTGTGTTCCCCTTGCACCTTCCTCAGCAATGGCAAAAATGCTTGTTTCCGCCTCATCCAGAATCTGTTTGACTTCTTTGCCCTGTGATTGAAAAGCACTGGCCGATATTTCGTCCGATACGGTAATCAGCCTCCGCAACACACCTCTGTCACGGACGATCTGTGCGTAATGACGTATATTGGCAGCAGAAGGCGTATTTTGCGCAAGTGCATTCAGATAGGAAAGACCACCGACTTCTTCAGCCTTGCCGATTCCCGAGAGGGATTCGTATACTGTAATGACATCGGCCGGTTTGGAGGCATTGATCAGTTTTGAGATATGCTGGTAAATCAGGCGATGGTCGAACCGATAGAAATCGTCCTGAGCGACCAGATCGGCAATTCTGTCCCATGCAGCATTGTCGAGCAACAATCCACCCAGAACAGACTGTTCCGCTTCAATCGAATGTGGCGGAAGACGTAGGGATTCAATCTGGGGATCTGTCGAGGTACTCATGGCGCGCATTATACTACCTAATTGTTTTTCGACAGGTATTTTTCTTGACAAATCAATGGATGAAAAACTGTTTTTTTCACACGTAAACCCAAAATAACGGCAGTAGTAAAAAAATTCTATTCTTTACAAAAGCATAAAACAACATCCTGCAATGATGGTCGGAGGCAACGCATACAGGAAAAGCATCAGCGGATTGATCGAGCCATGCTCAAACGTATTTTTCAAGAGCGAAAAACTGACCGGGTTCGGGGCATTCGCAATAACGGTCAAACCACCCCCGGTGACTGCACCTGCAACCAGTGCGTATTTGCTTGCATCTGATAAATGTTCGACCAGCGAACCCAGATAAGTCAGGGCCGCATTGTCTGTAATCGCTGTCAGGCCAGTCGCCCCGAAAAAGAGCGTTGCACTGTTCATCCCTGCCAGTATCGGTTCCAGCCACCATTTCTGCATGCCGCCAAGAACGACGAGGCCTGCCAGGAAAAAGGCCACCAGCAAGCCTTCCCTCAGCATCAGGGGACTTTGATAACGGTGATAAGCCTCTGTGTATCCCAGGAAAAAGAGGAAAAGGCCCATGAAAACGACAGGATGATGACTGAAAATAACGACGAGAATAAGGGTAGATAAATGGACAAGCAAGACTAATGGCGGCACACGGCCGATTTCATATGCATCGTCCAGGTCATCCATTGAAACCAGTACCTTGCGGAATATCCATGCCGCCACCAATGAGTTGATGAAAACGGCCAATGCGGCTTTCCATCCGAACATGCTCATCATGAAGTCCAGTCCCCACCCCCACTTGCTGGCAACCATCAATACAGGTGGTGCCGCATATGATGTGAGAACGCCGCCAATCGAGACATTGACCAGAAGAATGGCGATGGTCAGATATTTCATCGTTTCAGGAATGCCTTTGGAGAAAAAACGGTCTCTCAGAATGATGGCAGCCAGTGTCATTGCCGCAGGTTCGGTGATGAAAGAACCAAGAAGAGGCACGATGGACAAGGTCAGGAAGTAATAGGCTACCATTCCTGGCAATGGAATGATTTTGTCGAGCCTGTCGATCAATAGCTGGGCAGCCTGCAAGATGGGGCGCGTTCCGGCAATCACCAGAATGACAAAAACGAATAAGGGTTCGGTAAAATTGCGTGTATCCAGGTATTCGACTGCACTTTCGTATCCGCCAAGGACGGCCATAAATGCCAGAAGGATAAAGGCCCAAAAGCCGAAAACGACCTCAACCTCACCCAACATCAACCACAAGCCGGTATGATGGCTGTCCTTTTGAGCCAGTTTGATGAAATATTTGGTAGAAAAAGTGTGCACCAATGCCAGGAAAAACAGCAATGCACCGATATACTCAATCCAGGATACCTGTCCCATAATTCGATACGCCTATGTAGTGAGACCTGTGCCGATTCCCAGCAATAACTGACTTCATTTTCAGAACGGATATGACCTGAAAAGCGGATATGTCAAACTATCTTTTTTCAATCGACGTTATTTAGGTTTCAAGTCTACCATTGTCTTGCTTTGATCCGTTATAGATAGCATCATAATACAAACATTTACTTGATCCTTTTTAAGAGTCTTTCCAACCCTTTGGCATTTATGCTTTCAGAATTCGATCTTATTTCCAAATATTTCAAAAAACCGGCCGTGTCCGCTTCACTGGGTATCGGTGACGATTGTGCTTTACTGGTTCCGACTCCGGGTACCCAGATGGCCATATCAACCGATATGCTCGTATCAGGAACCCATTTCTTTCCGGATACCGATCCGCGTCAGTTGGGTCACAAGTCACTGGCGGTCAATCTTTCCGATCTCGCTGC
>JAEYIG010000215.1 GCA_023409175.1 Pseudomonadota bacterium | reverse complement strand
CCAACCGGTCCTTTTGGACCTGCAATGGCAATCACCCTATGGCTCGGGATATAGAGGGCCAACGGATTCGCCTCACACGCTTCGCTGATCACTTTTGGCGAAAAATGAAGCAAACCCGCCAGTTCACCATATGTTTTGACTTCCCCACTGGGAATCGATCGCAGCTCGGACCATATTTTGCGGTGAATTTCCGTGCCGATCATATCGACTGGCAAATCCAGGTGCATTCCCGGCTTTTGCAGATAATGCCGTATCTGTTTGACCGCTTCCTTCGATAAATCGTCATCAGGGATTTTTTCCAGAAAAATGCCGGGAAAAATATGGATGGCCGTAATTTTTTCGAATTGCGACAATACGCCGATAGAGCCAAAAGAGGTTTTAACGACGGCAGTGCAAGCTTCGGGCAACAAGACTATCTTATTCATGATTTTTGGCTGAACCCGTGTGTAAAAGTGTTTCCAGAATAAAAAATAATGCTGAAATGTTCAATGCCTTTTTTCTGGCCGGTTAATTGCCCGGCCAAGAACGAACTCCGTTCGCCATTTCCGGTCACCGTTTTCATAATCCGTGCGTTCTTTCCCTCTTACGATGGTTTGGTCCTTCCTTACGCGTCATCTGCCATTCAAGGCATCAATATCACGACAGGAACATGCTTTTCATTTCTCATTGGCAATATCAGTCGTGTCAACACAGGAACATGTTTTGCACAACACCCGAACCGACATCGGCAAAATGCCGTTCCGAAAATACCGGATCGGGCATTCTGAATTTTATTTTTACAACGAAATCAGTTAATTGCCGTTTAAATTTCATCAAAATTAACAAAACTTGTTGCCTAAAAAGGGAGGATTGTTGGTACTATATGCTGAATCACTCAAGAATAGTAAAAATTGTCCCTGATGAGCGATTTGAAACATCTTTATCAATGCAACAACTGACATTTTATTTGAACGACGAATCCGATACGTGTGAATTGGGAAAATCCCTTGCCCACGTAATGGAACATGGTCTGAAAATCTATTTGCATGGCGACCTGGGTACCGGAAAAACAACCTTGACCCGCGCCTTACTGAAAGAAGCGGGATATACGGGAAAAGTCAAAAGCCCGACTTATACTCTGGTAGAACCTTACGTCATCGAACTGAACGGCCGTCCCGTCGATTTGCTGCATTTTGATCTATATCGAATGGGATGCCCGGAAGAATTTCTGGAAGCCGGTTTTCGGGATCATTTTAATGAAGAAACTGTCTGTCTCATCGAGTGGGCAGAAAAAGCCGATTCCGCTTTGCCGGCTGCCGATATAGACATTTCTTTTGAAATAAGCGGGGAAGGAAGAGCAGTCGAACTGCTGCCCGTTTCCCAAAAAGGTTTCCGCTGTCTGGAAAATTTGCGATTTATGCCTCACAAATGAGCTGAAAGATGAAACTGTCATTTAGCAAACCCTTCTCATGGGCCTGTTTATTATTACTGTCATTCATTTGCATGATGTCTTTCACGACACCGGCAATCAGTGGCGATATTGTGGCCGTGAGGACCTGGCCGGCAGAAGACTATACCCGTATCACGATGGAGCATGACGGTAACGTCAAGGCCAAGCATTTTCTCTTAAGCAATCCGAACCGGCTTGTCGTCGATGTGGAAGGCTCACAAGTCAATGGCGCTTTGAAAGAACTGATTTCAAAAATTCAGGCAGACGATCCCTATATCCAGCACGTTCGCGTCGGCCAGTTGAACCCGACAACCGTCCGTCTCGTCTTCGACCTGAAAGTGGCGGTCAATCCCCAAGTGTTTTCCCTGGCTCCGGTCGGAAAATACAAACATCGTCTCGTTCTCGATCTTTATCCAAAAGACCCGATCGATCCGATTGCCGCGCTTATCCTGAAGGGTGAATGGAAATCCGAACCTGAACCGGCGAAAACAGCCATTGTCACATCGCCAAAAAAATCAGCAGTCATTGATCTGCCTGCTGCCGCTTCGACCGCGAAAACGTCTTTTTCATCCCCTGCTGCCGCATCAGGCACAGGAAAAATGCAGTTGAAGAGAATGGTCACCATTGTCATCGATCCTGGTCACGGAGGTGAAGATTCCGGCGCCATTGGAGCCCGGGGAAGCAAGGAAAAAGATGTGGTCCTTTCAATCGGCAAACGCCTGAAAACCAAAATCGAACAACAACCGAACATGCGTGTCGTCATGACGCGCAACGCCGACTTCTTCGTTCCGCTGGGCACGCGTGTCCAGAAAGCAAGAGCGGTACAGGCCGACCTGTTCATATCCATTCATGCCGATGCGTTCGTCCAGCCAAGCGCCCGTGGTTCGTCGGTATTTGTCCTGTCAGAAAAAGGCGCTTCGTCAACGGCTGCCCGCTGGCTGGCAAAAAAGGAAAATGCAGCTGACCTGATCGGTGGCGTCAATATCAAGAAACATGACAGGCAATTGGCCAGCGTCCTTCTCGATCTCTCCACGACTGCCCAGATCAACAGCAGCATGAAACTGGGCAATGCTGTCCTCGGAGAAATGGGCGGCATCAACAAGTTGCATAAAGGTTCTGTCGAACAGGCGTCCTTCGCCGTTCTCAAGGCTCCGGACATTCCTAGTATTCTGGTGGAAACGGCCTTTATTTCCAACCCGGAAGAGGAAGCCAAGTTAAATGACGATGCCCATCAGGAACGTGTTGCCAACGCCATATTGAACGGAGTGAAAAAATACTTCGCCAAGAATCCGCCAAGAGCAAAAAACAACCTGATTTGATGCAGATTTAATTTTATTGAACCCGTCTTAAAAGGTGGGTATCGGTAGCCCAATTGAGGTAGAATACTGCCTGCATTGTTCGAGTCATGATATCAGGCGATTTGAACTGGCGTTCCTTTACGCGCTCGTAGCTCAATGGATAGAGTACTGCCCTCCGAAGGCAGGGGTTGTGGGTTCGATCCCCGCCGAGCGCGCCATATATTCCTGTACCATTCCCTCATGGACATTGCTGACGTCAGAAGTCGATTTCACATCGAATGATCGTGTAAGTGAGCAGACCCATCAAATGAACATCGCCCGAAACGTCTAGTGCATTCCAAAGTTGTCTTTTCCCAAATAAGCCTCCCCTGAAAGGCATTTCTGGCTTCAGGTCGATACTTCAGTTCAGCAAGCAATTCGGAAAAAGAGTTTTTTCTTAGTGGGATATCGCAAAAAATTCCAGGAAACTCATCTCCCTGCATCGTCATCATTATCATAATGATTTCGGATACGAATTTTCCGTTTGAATGCATCTTAATTCGGCTAGGCAAATACTTTTCAGAACGGGCGGCACAGCAGAAACTGCTGATCTGCAAGAAGATATCGTCCAAATATATCGTTTCATCCATGCGGTTCATGAACCAAACCCGAAACCACTCTGCATTTCTTGACTGTGAGCAGAACACATAAAGGAAAAACAGATAAAAAAAGCCCGGCTTTCGCCGGGCTTTTCTGTCCCAAGAGACCCTACGGTTATAGTTTATCCCATGTTAGGGGAATCACCATCCGCAAGCTTTAACATATTGATTAATGTACAGCTTTTTCTTCAGGAGACAGTTTAACCATTTTTCTGACTGGGCGACCCATTCTAGGAATAACGAAGGTAGCCAGGGCAAACGCGATGAATGAAGTAATTGCAGTAATCGCGAATGCGGTGTTCCAGCCGAAGTTGGTTGCAACAGCAGCACCCAGACCACCACCGAAGATGGAAGCAATTGCTTTGGCGGCCCAGAAGAAACCATAGTTTCTTGCGGAGTATGCGGTACCGAAAATATCACTGTTGGTCGATGGGAACAGAGCATAGCTACCACCCCATGTGAAGAATGCCAGTGCCAGCATGGCGATAAACGCGACTTCACCCATAGCGGCAATCGTTGGGAAAAGCAACAGGACAACAGCATTGATACCGAAAACAACCGACATGGTTTTGTAACGACCGATTTTATCGGAAACGAAACCCCAGAAAGGACGGCAACCGCCGTTGAACAGGTTCTGAACAGAAACAGCGATCGTCAGGACACCTGCGGCAAGACCGAGGCTACGGCCATAAGGAACACTGTTTGCAACCAGCAGCAGACCACCGAAGTTTACGGAGAAGAATGCAGTCCACAGAACCCAGAATTGTGGAGTACGCAGCATTTCGCCAGAGTTGAAATCCTTTTCGGTAACAACGATCTGTTTCTTGACACCAACTGCACCAGGGAATCTGATGAAGAAAGCGATAGCGATAATCAGGATACCCATGATCAGGCCGGTATACATAAATGCAGAACCGACACCTTCAACCTTCAAAACAGAACTGATCAATGGCAGGAAAGGCAGAACACCAAGACCGTAACCGGCAGCGGTGAAACCGGAAGCCAGACCGCGTTTGTCCGGGAACCATCTGTTAGCCGTGTTCATGGCAATACCGTAAACGATACCGACACCGGCACCAGCCAGGGTATACAGGGCATACAGAGCAGGAACGCTATCAACCATACCCATGAATGTCCAGCCGCACAGAACCATGGCACCACCGAACATCAATGGAATCTTTGGACCGAATCTATCAACAAAATAACCACCACCAGGCTGAGAACCAGCTTGAATGACCTGAGAGAGTGTGAAAGCCGTCTGAACCGCAGCCAGAGAAACACCTAAGTTGTCTTTAACCGGGTTAGCGTACAGTGTCCAGGAATACTGGACACCCGAGATCATACACATCAGCAAAACTGCTAAAACTAAGTAAAACCAACGATTGCCCAAAAGGCCTGTTGGTTGTCCTGTTTGTGGATTATTCATTTTTACAAATTCCCAATCTAGTTAATCCGAAACAGAAATTTCTAAGTGTTACTGTCATTGGAAGTCGCGTAAACAAACGTGCTTGAAATGGCATTTCAAAACACTAACTACCGAAATTTCATATTATGTCGCACTACATATGAACTCATACTTCATATTATGCGTGCTACATATGAGATCATATTTCACATTGGAAATTACTTCAAATAAATTTAACTTATAACACTGGGGAAGGATCATAAATTTATGGCATATCAATACGATTCAATGAAGTCATCTGAACGGACACAGCCACATAAAAACATATGAAATATGATATCATATGAAATATGAAACCATATTTATTTTAAACAGTCTCATAAACAAAAAATCAAGGAAATCCAACGGGTTACAGACGATTAATTTAAATGGAAATGAGTGACGGATTCAGAAATTTTATTGGCATAAAAAATGAAAAGCTCATGCTTGAAAAACTTGAACATTTCACGAAAACAGTTCAATTAAAGTTTAATTGAAATATATGTAAGATTTTACTGAAGATGGCACTTTTATGCATAAAAAAATCCCGTCCGAAAATCCTTTTACTGATTTTTACAGACGGGACTATGAAGTACTGACGCTTATTCAACGATAGTCTGCGGTTCGTCTCCGACACGTTGGCGGATCTCGCCAATCCGGTAAACTGTTTCACCGGAAGATTCGAGCTGGGCAATTGCCGCATCAGCGTTATCTTTCGAAACGATAACGACCATTCCGATACCGCAATTGAAGACACGATGCATTTCACTGTCGGCGACATTTCCATGTTTCTGCAGCCAATTGAACAACGGAGGCAGTGGCCACGCATCCTTTTTCAGGACAGCCGTCAGGTGTTTCTGCAAAACACGTGGAATGTTTTCTACCAGTCCGCCGCCGGTAATATGGGCCATCCCTTTCACGTCCATGGAGGCCATCAGCGACAGGAGCGGCTTGACGTAAATTCTGGTCGGAGCCATCAGCGCATCCGCAAGGGGACGGCCGTCCAGATCGGCATTCAGGTCAGGATTCGCGACTTCGATGATCTTGCGGACCAGCGAATATCCATTGGAATGGATACCGGAAGAAGCCAGCCCAAGCACAACGTCACCCGGAACAATAGTAGTGCCGTTGATAAGTTTTGATTTTTCGACTGCACCGACAGCAAAACCGGCCAGATCATATTCACCGTCAGGATACATGCTCGGCATTTCCGCCGTTTCACCGCCGATCAATGCACAGCCAGCCTGTTCACATCCCTGGGCAACCCCTTTAACGACTTCGGCGGCCGTTTTGACATCCAGCTTCCCACAGGCGAAATAGTCAAGAAAAAACAAAGGTTCCGCCCCCTGTACCAAAATATCATTCACACTCATTGCAACCAGATCTATGCCGACCGTATCATGTCGGTTAAGATGAAATGCGAGCTTGAGTTTTGTCCCTACCCCGTCGGTTCCGGAAACCAGTACCGGCTCCTTGTATTTCTTGCTGATTTCAAATAGGGCACCGAATCCGCCGATACCGCCCAGGACGCCTTCGCGCATGGTACGTTTGGCAAACGGTTTGATCGCCTCAACCAATGCATCGCCTGCGTCGATATCGACACCGGCATCGCGATAGGAAAGAGATTGTTTTGTGGTTGAATTCATGATGAAAATGGCTGGTGAAGCGTAAAATAATAATAATGTACTATACAGTAGTGTACTATTTTAACAAATTGATTCCGCAAGCACGACTGAATGGCAATATTTACACCACAACAACGACAAACAGCGCTCTGGGCCGGCGTCGGGATATTGTTTATCCTGATCCTGCTCTTGCTGGGTCCCATTCTGACGCCATTCATTGCGGGCGCCATTCTGGCATATGCCTTGAATCCTGTTGTTGACCGGATACGTTCTCTGCGAATCGGCAGCTTCCGCCCGCCCCGCCTTGCTGCCGTCATTATTGTCGTCCTGCTTCTGATTTCGCTTGTAACGACTTTCGCCCTCATCATGATTCCGATGTTGTTAAAGGAATGGCCCATACTTTATGAGCAGATTCCTGTTTTTATCGCAAAAGTCAGCAATCACTTGAATCCTTTATTGAGCGAGATCGGCATACAGATGCCGGTCGACAACGCCGGTGTCAAGAAAATCCTGACAGAACAGTTTCTCCCAAAAGGCGATGGTGTCTGGAAATCGTTGATCGCTTCGGCAAAATTCGGTGGCACCGCAGTCCTGACCTGGGCCTGGAACCTGATTCTGATACCGGTCGTGTTGTTTTATCTATTGCTGGACTGGCATATCCTGACGCGAAAATTGCGCGATATGATCCCGCGGCGCTGGGTAGGAAAGACAATCCGTTTTTGCAACGAAGTCAATACGATGCTTGCCCAGTATCTCAGGGGACAGTTGCTGGTCATGACCATTCTGGCGATTTACTATTCAATCGCACTGGCACTCGCTGGATATAATGTCGCCCTGCCCGTCGGCATCATGACAGGCATGATGGCCTTCGTTCCCTATATTGGCATCTGTATTGGCCTGTTCCTTGCCATTACGGCGACACTCGTCCAGTTTTCTGGTATGGAAGCATGGGTAACCCTTGGTATTATCTATGGCTTCGGTTATTCTTTTGACGGGTTGCTGATGACACCGAAGCTGGTTGGCGACCGCATCCAGCTCCATCCGCTTTTCGTTATTTTTGCCCTGCTTGCTTTTGCACAGCTTTTCGGATTCGTAGGGATTTTGCTTGCTTTGCCTTCTTCGGCCATACTATCTGTAGCCTATAAACATTTGCGAGCCCTCTATCTCGACAGCAATTTTTATAAAAACTGATTTCAACCATGCAACAACTGCTGTTAAATCTGGACACCGGGAATGCACCTTCCCTTGATAATTACCTGACCGGACAAAATGGAGAAGTCATCCACCTTCTCAAGGAAGTCGCCAACCGACATTCCCGGGATCATTTCGTTTATTTATGGGGCGAGAACGCTACAGGCAAAACGCATTTGCTAAAAGCCCTGTCGCAATGTTCCTCGGCACGGTACATCACCGCCAATAATCCTGAAAGCGATTTCTTTTACTCACCGGATTGCGACCTGTACCTTCTGGATGACTGCGAAAGGCTCACCCCGGAAAAACAGATTGCCGCTTTCAACCTCTTCAATCAGGTTCGGGAAAATAACGGTTACATGATTACTTCCGGGCCATGTACGCCTCTCGCACTTGACTTGAGAGACGACCTGAAAAGCCGGCTGTGCTGGGGACTGGTTTACCAAATCAAGAGCCTGACGGACGAAGAGAAAATAACGGCGTTGAACGAACAGGCAAAACAAAGGGGCTTCACGCTTTCGCCAGGTGTGCTACCCTATCTTATTACCCATTATCAACGCGACATGCATTCCCTTTCCATGATACTGGACGCGCTAGACCGTTATTCCCTGCAAACAAAACGCACGATTACATTGCCTTTGCTGCACGATCTCCTGCAGCAAAAACAGGAGCCTGCTGTATGACCAAGACTCTCGCCTTATTCGATCTGGACCACACTTTGCTCCCCATCGATTCAGACTATGAATGGGGACAATTTCTCGTTCGCATCGGTGCCGTTAATAAAGAGCAGTTTGAAAAACGCAATGCTGATTTTTTTGCCCAATATCAGGCTGGAACGCTTGATGCCGCTGAATATCTCGCTTTCGCGCTGGGAACATTGGCACAATTTCCCAGAACCCGGCTTGACCGCTGGAGACAGCAATATATGGATGAAGTCATTTCCCCCGCCATTCAGGCTTCAGCTTGCAAACTGGTTGAAAATCACCTGAAAAACAATGATCTTGTCGCCATCGTGACAGCAACCAACAAATTTGTCACCGAACCGATTGCCCGTGCCTTCGGTGTCGAACATCTCATTGCCGCATTGCCGGAAGAAACGGACAATGGTGAATTCACAGGCAGACTCATTGGCGTCCCCACCTCCGGTGAAGGTAAAATTGGCCATACAGAAAACTGGTTAAGGCAAATGAACCTGTCTTTTGACAGTTTCGACAAATCGTATTTCTATAGCGACTCGGACCGCGACCTTCCTTTATTGTCGAAAGTGACTCATCCTGTCGCCGTTAACCCAAACAGCCGTTTGAAAGAATATGCCAGCACAAAAGGCTGGCCTTTAATGCATTTGTTCAATGATTAACAAGCTGATCCAAAAAATTTTTGGCTCGACACCCAATACACGGCCAACCAGAAAACCCGTTTCGCTCTCCAAGGAAGAACACGGGATCGATTCCCGTCTTTTATCCAACAATGCCGTCAGAGTCGTGCGTATTTTACAAAATGCAGGCTACGAGGCTTTCATTGTCGGTGGAGCGGTACGGGATCTCTTGCTGGGATTGAAACCGAAAGACTTTGATGTCGCCACCAATGCCACCCCTGAGCAGGTCAAACGTCTCTTCAAACGGGCTTTCCTTATCGGGCGACGATTCCAGATCGTTCACGTCATGTTCGGGCAGGACCTGATTGAAGTGACTACTTTCAGGGGATCATCGGACAAACCACCCCTGAAAGATGAAGCTGGCCGGCTGCTGCGGGACAATAATTTCGGAACACAGGCCGAAGATGCGGCCAGACGTGATTTTACGATCAACGCCATGTATTACAACCCGGCCAATCAGGTATTGCTGGATTATCACGGCGGCATAAAAGATCTTCGCAACAAGACCCTCAGAGTGATCGGCAATCCTGAGTTACGCTATCGGGAAGATCCAGTCCGTATGCTGCGCATTGTCAGATTCGCCGCCAAACTGGGCTTTTCGATCGACAAAACGACCGGCGAACCGATTTCCGCTCTGGCTCCATTGATCAATAACGTTCCGTCTGCACGTCTCTTCGATGAAATGCTGAAATTGCTGATGAGTGGACATTCGATGTCCTGTCTCAAGGAATTACGCTCAAGAGGATTGCATCAGGGTCTCCTTCCTTTGCTGGATGTTGCCCTTGAACAGCCGGAAGCCGCTCATTTCATTGAGCTGTCGCTTGAAAAAACCGACCAGCGCATCAGGGAAAACAAACGCATTTCACCGGGTTTCCTCTTCGCGACCTTGCTCTGGACGCAGGTTGAGGAAAAATGGGCTTATTACCGCTCAAAGGGCGAATACCCTATTCCTGCCCTGGTTGCCGCATCCAGCGACGTACTTGATGCCCAAACCGAAAAACTGGCGATCCAGCGACGCATAGCCACGGATATGCGCGATATCTGGCTTTTGCAGCCAAGACTGGAAAGACGTACCGGCAAATCCCCGTACCGCCTCCTCGAAAATGAACGTTTCCGTGCCGCTTACGATTTTATGCTGATCCGCTGTGAAGCCGGCGAACTCGACGAAGAACTCGGCCAATGGTGGACGGATTTCATTGATGCTCCCGGCGAAGTCCGGCAGGAAATGATC
>JAEYIG010000153.1 GCA_023409175.1 Pseudomonadota bacterium | reverse complement strand
TCTACCCTCCCCTCCCGGCCTTTTATTGCCATCCGGTTTCCATTGACGAAATGGTTGACCAGACAGTCAGGCGTGTCCTCGAATTGTTCGGGATAACGGATGAAAACCTCATTCAGTGGCCAGGTCTGGTTTGAAAATCTTAAGATAACGGTTATCTTCTCTCGTCGTTATCCTTGTCGCTATCCGTATCGGCACTGTCGGGTTTTTTGAACAGGGTAAGTGCGGAAAACAGTTCCCATGCCGTCAAAAAGAGTGCCGCGATCATTGGCCCGATGACGAAACCGTTCAGCCCGAATAAAGCCATCCCTCCAAGTGTCGAGATAAGCACGAGATAGTCGGGCATTTGCGTGTCTTTTCCGACCAGAAGCGGACGAAGGAAGTTATCGACCAGTCCGATGACCAGAAGGCCGAAGGTCAATAGGATGACGCCTTTCAGGATAGAGCCGGTGAGCAGGAAATAAATGGCAACCGGTGCCCACACGACGCCCGAGCCTGCCGGAAGCAGGGACAGTACGGACATGATGGCTCCCCATAAAAGGGCTGCCTCAATACCCAGAAGCCAGAAAATGAGTCCGCCAAGTCCCCCCTGTACCAGCGCAACGACGAGATTGCCTTTGACGGTTGCCCTGATGACTCCCATGAATTTTGTGACCAGTTTTGTTTTCTGGTTGTCGGCCAATGGGATCTTGTTTTTGATTTTCTCGGCCAGTTCACGCCCGTCTCTTAGCAAAAAGTAGAGCAGATAGAGCATGATGAAAAAGCCGACCGTGAAATCGAGAACGTTTTGTCCGATGATGAAGATCCGGCTTCCGAGATACTGGCCCGTCATCAGAAAGAGTCGGGTGGCTTCCTTTTGCAATTGCTCAAACGAGGAAATGCCGAAATGATTCAGCAGGGTGATGGCCCAGTCGGGAAGCTGGCTGATGAAGTGCTGGAAAGTGGCGTCCGAATCAATTCGCTGACTCAGTATCTTCTGATAAAGAAATGAACTTTCCTCAACGAGTGAACCGGCCAGAAGAATGACTGGAATGATGACAATCAACAGGCAGGCGGTCAGTGTCAGAAGTGCCGCCAGATTTTTCTTTCCCGGCATTTTCCGCAGGAAGAGATCGTTCACTGGCATAAAAAGGATGGCCAGGATAAATCCCCAGAAAATCGCCCCGTAAAAAGGCCGCAATATCCAGAAGAAAGCCAGCGTCACGGCCAATAAGAAAAAGAGGAACACTTTTCCATGTAAATCGGACTGATTCATAAAATACTTTCTGACTTTTCAGTTGAAGGGTATGGCAGATCCTGTTTGACCGTATAGTACATCAGGGTCACGTAGAACGTTCATGATGAGGCGCATAAGCCGTCGATACCATGAGTCCGGATAAGGGAAGACGACACATTCAGTCTGTTTTTTTGACGGCTGTCAAATCGCTTTGCTTTGCTCGCAGCACACTATATTCGAAACCTTTGTGTTTTGATGTCCAAGGAGAAGAATATGGCAACGAAAAACAGACGTCCGAAAGGTGCCGGTCTTTCCGATTTTGACCGGTTTGAGCTAATGGGCTCTGATATTGAATTCGAGCCTCTGGAGGAAACATATCCGGATGAGGAAGACTCCTTTTCGGAAATGTTTCAAAGACTGGAACGGGACAGGTCGCTGGGACATGACGAGTCCTTTGGCTGACCCGTTCCGGAAAAAGACCGGTTCAGACCAGTCTTGCAATGTGTTGCATACGGTCGCCTGCAAGCAGCATGACCGGCGGTACATCGATCAATGTATGACAACCTGTACCCATGCGGGTTACGGCGCGTGCGCATGAAACAAGGACCTGTGAGGTCAAAGCCGGATTGTCGATCTTCATCGTGAAGGTCAGGTTCTGGTTGGATGTCCGTCCGGAGGCGCCGATTCTTTCCATCAGGACACCATGAGAATTGTCGGCGACCGCTTCCATTTCTTCAGGCGTCTTGACTTCCCTTACATCCAGCGGATCGTGACTGAAATAAGGATCGCTTGCCAGATCTTTTTTGATCTGTTCGAAGGAAGCGCCTTTTTCTGCCAGAATGTAAACCAGTCTTGAGTGGCGTCCGCCACCAATCGGAATGGTGATTGAAGTGGCGTCGGCTACTCCCTTGACCGCACGCGCGGCCACGGAATGTCCCATCGAACGGCCGCGGCCGAAATTGGTGAATGTCGTTCCGGTTGGTGCCATCGCTTCGAAAAGGGTACGGAAAACGGAGTCGGTACCCGGATCCCATCCTGCGGCGGTAATACAGGCGCTGTTGTTCTGTTTTGCCACGACATCAAGCATTTTGACCAGTTCAGGAATATCGCTGTGAACGTCAAAACTGTCGACCGTACGGATGCCCTTGGATAGGTAAAATCTTGCATCTTCCGGAACTGAACGGGACGGTCCGCAAAGGATGACGACGTCCGGTTTGCCTTTTTCCGCAATCAGTTTGTCGATGGAGGCATAATCAGGGATATTCCTGCGTTCCAGCGCCTGTGTTCCGAGAGATGATTCCCTGCGAATGACACCCAGACACTCGAAATCGGGCGCACAGGTCAGGCAGTCGATGACATGCCGACCGATATTTCCAAGGCCGTGAACGGCTGCTTTGATAGTCGTCATACTAAATGTTCCTATGTAAAACTGGTGATATTGAACCTGGCTGAATGTTGCCAGTAACTGACGAGTATAGGCGCAGTTACTTTAAGCAAGCAAGAAAAATTCGTACTAAAGTATAATGCACGATTACTTAGTGGAAATACGCTTTTTGCCATATAAACATTAGTTCGTTTTTTCATGTGCCAATCGTGTTTTTCGTTATATTTTCCAGATAACCGATTTTTATTTGTAAGGGATAG
>JAEYIG010000069.1 GCA_023409175.1 Pseudomonadota bacterium | reverse complement strand
GAACTGCCGATGGATCACGGGACAGTCCTGATGGGAAGCGGTGATTTTCATCACATCAGTGCGTTGCTGGTGGAAAGGGCCTGCAGAAAACTGGTACAGCCAGCCTCTCTGGAACTGGTCGTTTTTGACAATCATCCCGACAACATGCGTTTTCCTTTCGGCATTCATTGCGGATCGTGGGTTTCACATGCCGCGAAACTGGCCGGGGTCAGCCATATTCATGTTCTTGGAATCACGTCCGGAGATGTCGGTTTGGCACATGCCTGGGAAAACCGATTGAGGCCGCTTTATAAAGGCAAACTGACTTACTGGTGCATGGATGTCAATGTCGGCTGGGCCAAAACGATTGGCCTTGGGCATGCTGCACTGCGTTTCGGTTCGCCCGACGAGTTGGTGGATGCATTTTCCGAAACACAGCGCTCGCGGCAATCACCTGTTTATCTGTCTATCGACAAGGACGCCTTTTCAAAAGAGACGGTCTGTACGAATTGGGATCAGGGACGAATGACAGAGACCCATCTTTTCCAGGTCATCGACATCTTGAAGTCCAGGCTGATCGCGAGTGACATTAATGGTGAAGTCTCCAACTGGACGTATCAGAACCGCTGGAAGCGCTGCCTCTCCTGGCTGGACGGTCAGGAACCTGTTCCGGAGGATCAGTTGCTTGCATGGCAAAAGCAGCAGCAGGAATTCAATTCACGTGTCCTGAAAGTCCTGCAGCGATAAATAAGAATCTTTTCGTTTTGGCCTAGCCGACTACCTTTTCCAGTGTCCTGCAGACTTCTTCAAACCGGTTGTCATCCAGCCAGAGACTGTTCGATATCGTCAGCATCCGGCTTGCAAAGTCGCAGGCATTCGGGACTGAAACCGCGGGGATAATTCTTTCGAGATACCCGTAATCCGGCAAAGCATGCATAAACAGACGGGTTACTCCGAATGAAGATGGCCAGAGGGTTTTCAGGGCTTCATCCCGTGACTTGCTGTCCGGCATAAGCAACATCATAAAAGGCCAGACTCCCTGTGCTTCGTTTTTGTCCTTGATGACCTTGATGCCTTCGATAACTTCAAGCCGACGGCAGCGGATGGCGGCCTGTTGGCGCGTTTTTTCAATGAATTCAGGCAAGCGTTGAATGGCATTGGCCCCGACATTGCGGCGCCATCGGCTGATACGGTGAAGAGGGATGTCAAAATCGAATACATCGCCAATGGCCTCTTCCGGATGGCCGGCCAGCAAAGCCTTGCGTCTCGGCTGTCCGTAAACGGTATGAAGGCCTCTCGGATTGTAAAAAAGGGTATATCCGATCAGTTCAAGACAACGGCGCAATTCGAAAGGAAAATCTGGCTGGATGATTTTTTGGCTTGTTTCCCGGAGTCGCTGTCGCAATTCTGTGTCGTGAGCCGTCATCAGGCCACCTTCGAAGGTTGAAACTCCCTTTCCGACGGCAAGACTGTAAAAAGTGATATCCCCGTGTTTTCCGACTTCGGCACCTAATGCCTGGGCGGCATCTTCAATGACCGTTACGTCAAATGGATCAGCCAGTTTCCTGACCGCAGGAATATCGGCAACCCGTCCACCAAGATGGGTCGGGAGAACCGCCAGCGTATTTTCGTTGATCAGCGTGGCGAGTTGTGCCATCTCGAGATCGAAATCGTCAGGAGTCAGATCACACAGCTTTACTTCCAGACCGCAATGGGCAACAGCAATCGGAACAAGGGGACACGTGTACGCAGGGATGATGACTTCCCTGCGTCTTGAAGTGTTTTTCAGGGTGCTGAGGGCAACGACAAGGGAAGCGGTTCCGGAACATTCCACCTGTGGTGAAGGGAGACCCATGATCCGGGAAGCCATGTCAGCAAGATCACCGCCGCTTATGAACAGATCGCGGATGAAGGGAGGTAGGCCAGCTGTAGGGGGAACCTCGTAGTGCCTCGCCATGTTTATTCCAGTGATTTTCCTGTTTCTTCCGTTTTTTCTTTGTCAGCCAGTTCTTTTTCGGCAAACGCCAGACAGATGATGCCACCGACGATAAGGATAGCCCCGATCAGGCCAGCCATGGTGATTTCTTCATTGAATACCCATATGGAAGCGATCATGACCGTGACGACTTCAAGATGGGATGCCGCAAAAGCCGGACCGACTGGCGCACGTTTCAACAGGGTCATCCAGGTGAAGAAAGCGCCGATATACCCGCCAATGGCCATATAAACATAGGGTTGCCAGAAAACACGGGCAAGCCAGGGCATGTCAAATGTAAGCGGCAACGCATGAATTGCCGTCATTTTGAAACTGCACTGTCCCAATGTATCGAAAAACATCAGAAACGCAAAACCGATGAGATAAAAATAGACGCGTTTCATGAAAACGCTCCCACCACAGCGACACCCGAGGCGACAAGAAGGATACCCGCCAGACGCAGGGTCGTCAGTTTTTCCTTGAACAGAATCCGGCCGACTACCATCACGGCAATGATATTGACGGAACCCAGAAGAATCCCTTCAGAGAGCGGGACAAGAGTGAGAAATGCCAGCCACAACAGAAATTCACCGACATATGAGCCGATGCCGACCCACAGCCAGCCATTGGAGAACAGATTGATCCAGTAATGCCAGCCTTCGCCTTCTTTCGATACGGTTGCGGCGCGCTTGAAAGCAAGCTGCCCCAGCGTATCGAGGATAATGTTGCCGAGCCAGGTGATAATAATCAGTGTATTCATCTTGTTTGCCTGTCCGAAGCCAGATCGTAAGATGCCACAATTTTCTCAAAAAAATCAATGGATTCGTCGATAACCTGACGGCGTTGCCGATCGATAGTGATCATATGGTAACTATCGTCCAGAGGAACGAATTTCGTTTGAGCCGATACGGAACGCTCGACCACTTTTGCATTTGTCTCAATGTCGGCAATATCGTCATGACTGGAATGCAGGATCAGGCAAGGCGAATGGACTTTGGGCAGTTCTTTTCTGACGATGGATGCGAGCTTTTGCATTTCTGCGAGCGCGGGGAACGGGTTGCCAGCCAGACCGGCCTGGGTACTGTCTCCACTGGCCATGCTTTCAGCGACGGTTGCCCTGATCCGTTCGTCTTTCAGTCCGTAAGGGGGTTGTTCAAGGAATGACGTTTTCTGGAAAAGACCGAAACGTTTAAGCCAGGTCAGCAAAAAGAAAAGGTGTTTTGCCCAGAGTGGCATGCTCCAGCCATCATAATTGAAAGTCACGCCATAAACACCGACACCTTTGACGAATTCAGGATGTTCGGCCGCCAGTTTAAGGGACAGCAATGCTCCCATGGACAATCCGGCAACGAAGACATGATCGACCTGTTCCCTGAGTTTGAAAGCGGCTTCTTCAACGCTTTTGTACCAGTCTTGCCATGTCGTCTTGTTCAAATCGTCTTCATTTCCGCAATGACCGGCCAGCTGCATGGCATAGACGGTAAAACCGGCACGATTCAACCCCCTGCCGACGATTCTCATTTCATTGGGAGTGCCGGTAAGGCCATGAATCAGTAAGACGCCAATGCGGTTGCCTGGCAGGATGAATTCGGCATTCTGAATCATTTTTATTATTGTGGAATAAAGAGAATTTAAGCCAGCACAGCCTTTTCAACAGCAGGGACAAAAATTTCCGGCAGCATTTCGGGAAGAAGTTTATCCGCATCCCTGAAGTTCTGTATTGGAAAGTGATTCAACCTGTTTTTCCGGCAATAAGCGATCAGGTTGCTTTTCGCCAGAACCCAGTCTGCATGATGGGAAACGCAATAGTCCGATGCGCCGTCACCGACATAGATGATCTGTTTCAAATGGCCCGGTTGGCTCAGGGTGTGAATGCATTTGCAGTGTCCGCTTTTCTTTTCGCAACTGGAACTGGAATAAGGAAAATCCAGTTTCCATTTTCTTTCGCCAGTCTGAACCAGATGGTTGGCGTAAATAGGAATGGAACCGAGTTCATAACGCTGAAGGATGGCATGGATCGCATAATCCAGTCCATCGCTGACGATGTGCAAATCGATATTGTGATTTTGTGCTGTTTTTACGAATTGCAAGAAGTAAGGGTCAATCGTGATCTGTTGCAGGCAGTCGTTCAGTTCTTCAAAACTGGCATCCAGCAAATCAATCTGTCCACTCATACATTCCATGGAACCGATCTTGCCGGCAATCCAGTCATTTTCCAGTTCTTCATGACCGGGCATCCCGAAACGTTGCAACAAGGTGTCGGTGACATCGCAAGTGCTGATGGTATTGTCGAAATCGCACAAAATAAGGGGCCTTGCTGGCTCGTTACCGAGTGCAGCAACAGATATCGTGGAAACAGTCGATTGCGGTAATGAATATGGTTTGGTCAAAAACATGGCTTAATGTATCGCCTGACATTGAAAGTCATGACGGAATACTGCGGACTGGAATTTTAGGTTCAAAAAATAACACGATGCAATTATGCACTTAAAACACACATTGCAATTGGATCATTGTTGTTTTTACAGACGGTAAATTCTTATAATTTTAATCCATATTCATCTTATCTGTCTTCATGAGTGTCTGTCTCGTGAAAATAATATAAAAATCAATTGTTATTTGTCTGGATACGCTTGCTTTTCAGCCTGCATGAAGTATTCGCGTGCCTTGTTGACAGAGTACTTGCATGGGGGTGCAAGTACGCTATGTGGGAATCACACGGCACATAGAGAGAACCGGCAAAAAGAAAAGGGTACAGAAGATTTCTTCTGTACCCTTTTAAATTCTTCTCTGGTCGGGGCGAGAAGATTCGAACTTCCGACCCCTTGCACCCCATGCAAGTACGCTACCAGGCTGCGCTACGCCCCGAACAGGCAAACATTATATCAGTGTCTTTTATCGTTTGACACGGGTTT
>JAEYIG010000015.1 GCA_023409175.1 Pseudomonadota bacterium | reverse complement strand
CTGCGTGAACGTTCTGGCAAGTCGGCACGTATTAAAGAAAAACTGCCTAGCCGGAGCGCAAAAAGCGCTGAATAATTGAGCTTTCAGTTCAGTTACGTAAGGGGGCATCTCAGGTGCCCCCTTTTTTGCATTGCAAGGAGGAAACGTGGCTAAATTGGGATTTGAACCAGAAAACCTTCCTGTCGATTTCGTCGGCAGCGGCGAGGCGATTGATCCGGAAAAACTCACTCCGGAATGGATACGCCACCGTTTTTCCAACCCTCCTGTCTGGAAACCGGAAATCAACTCCGAGCCTGCTTTCGTGCATCGGGACAGATGGATACCAGCCGCCGTACTGGTGCCGCTTGTAGACAGAAAAGACGGCCTCTCACTGATGCTGACGCAGCGTGCGGCACACATGCACGATCATCCCGGCCAGATCAGTTTCCCTGGCGGCCGCGTCGATCTGACAGACAGTACCCGCATTGAGACGGCGTTAAGGGAGATGGAAGAGGAAGTGGGCGTAGATCGCCAGCATGTCAGTGTGCTGGGGACATTGCCCGAATACCGTACTGGAAGCGGTTACAGGGTTACGCCGGTTGTGTCGATCGTGACGCCACCGTTCGATCTGCACGCCAATCCGGATGAAGTGGCCGAGGTGTTCGAAGTCCCGTTTCCATTCTTCATGGACGGCACGAATTACCAGATGAGAACGGGAGAATTTCCGAATGGCGCAGGGAAAAGGTCTTTTTATACGATTCCCTATGAAAACCGTATCGTATGGGGAGCCACGGCTGGCATGTTGCGTAATTTGTACCATTTTCTCAGTGCAAAATAATAGTGTCGAAAAGCCTCATTCCGCCGACATTTATCTGAAACTGGCATTAGAATGGCGATATTGGCTGGCTTTGGTATTCAATGCCATAACGTTATCCCTATGCCGGGAATAAATGGTCAGGTTTGATTCGAAAGACCGGCTGGGTTATTGTATCGATAGGTCGGTTTACCTGGATTCCCATGATTTTTTTCTCGATTCTTTGTGCGTTGCTCATTGACCATTTCAGGCCAATGCGTACAAATAATCTATTTTTAACCTTGCTGCACTCAACTGGCGCGCATGTCAAAACATGGTGTGATGGCGGGCAGGTTCATCATGGACGTTTGGGCTGGCTAATGGCCAATGCCGTTTTTGTCATTCCGGTATTGCTCATTTACTGGATCTGTCTGTTCATTCATCCTTTTGCCGGATTGTTATGGAATATTTTCATCCTGTACCTGTGTATGGGATTCAGGAATTACAACCACTATTTTCTGGCCATACAGATGGCGTTGCTGAATGGAGACCAGTTACGGGCACAGAAATTGCTTGCAGAATGGTGTGATTGCGATACCTCGTTGATGGATACGGCGGACATTACCCGTATGGCTATCGAAAAAGCCCTGATCAGCGTCCAGAAGGATGTTTTCGGTATTATTTTCTGGTTTGCTTTGCCCTTCGGTCCGGCGGGTGCAATACTGTATCGGATGTCTTCATTTTTGCAGAAATCCTGGAATGACCAGAAGGACAACGACGGTTTCGGTGTCTTCGCAAGGAAAGTTTTTTTCTGGATCGACTGGATTCCGGTCAGACTGACAGCCATGTCATTCGCGGTGGTCGGTAATTTTGAAGATGCGATTTATACCTGGCGAAATTTTGCCGGCCGTTGGAAAAACCGTAACGTCGGCATATTGCTGGCATCCGCAGGGGGTGCCATGGGAGTCAGGCTCGGAACACCATACGAACAGGCTGTCAGGGTTACGCCTGTTGACTTTGGCTCGCCGGATGTGAGGGAATATGATTCAGAGGTATTGCCTGGAGAAGAACCCAAAATCAGGTTTTTGCAAAGTGCGCTGGGGCTGATATGGCGGGCCTTATTGTTATGGTTGTTGATGCTGTTTCTTTTTACCATGGCTTTTTATTTTGCCTAGTCGAAAAGCTGGCAGTGAATTGAGAATGTTACAGGTTTAATTATGGTTTCTTCAGTATTGATCAGTGATGCAGTCGAACATCTGACTGCGGGACTTACTCCTGAAGACGGCAAAAAGGTAATGGATGCCTATGTATTTGCCAAAGAGTCTTATGGTGATATCCATATCGAAAGCGGTCAGCTGGCGATTGATTATTCAAAAGCCATCGGCCTGATACTGGCAGAGCTGAATACGGATTGCCAGACGCGCAGTGCCGGTCTGCTGGCCGTTTTGCCAAGATATAACCCAGAAGTCGCTGCCAGGATCGAAACGCGTTTTGGCGTGGAAGTCTCCAATCTGGTCGACAGTGTGATCAAGCTGTTCAAGCTGCGCGACCTGACGGGTAACCTGGAAGAAATCGCACAGGGAAAAAATGCGGCGCAGATCAGAAAAGCGCAGGCTGAAACGCTGCGCAAGATGCTTCTGGCCATGGCTGCCGACATGCGTGTCGTCATGATCCGTCTGGCGGCACGGATGGCTTCTTTGCGTTATCTGGCAAAGATCAAGGAAGATACCAGCGACAGACGTCAGTATGCCAAGGAAACGCTTGAAATTTATGCGCCTCTGGCAAACAGGCTGGGGATCTGGCAGGTCAAATGGGAACTGGAAGACCTTTCTTTCCGGTTCATCGAGCCGGATGCCTATAAAAACATCGCCAGGAACCTGGAAGAAAAGCGCACCGAGCGGGAAGAATTCATCCGTGTCATGATCGAACGGCTCAAGAAAGAGCTGGAAACGGCTGGAATCAGGGCGGAAGTGTATGGCCGTCCGAAACACATCTACAGCATTTACAACAAGATGCGCGGAAAGTCCCTCGATTTTTCCCAGATGTATGATTTGCGTGCCGTCCGTATCATTGTCGATGATATCAAGAGCTGCTTTACCGTGCTGGACATCGTCAACAGATTGTGGACGCCAATACTGGAAGAGTTCGACGATTATATTTCCCGGCCGAAACCGAATGGCTACCAGTCTCTTCACACGGTTGTCGTTGCCGAAAACGGGCAGGCATTCGAAGT
>JAEYIG010000178.1 GCA_023409175.1 Pseudomonadota bacterium | reverse complement strand
AGGTCAATCTGGTTCTGAAAGAAATCGGGGCGGAAAACGTGCCGCAATTGCTGGTCTGGAACAAGATTGATCTTGCCGGTCTGGAACCCGGTATTGAACGGGATGAGTATGGTAAAATTTCCCGTGTATTTGTCAGCGCCGGTACGGGCGCAGGCCTCGATTTGTTGCGGGATGCCATTGCAGAATATGCGAAGGAAGACACGACTTCCCGAATGAGTGACATGGATGAAGGAAACGATCCTGACAATTATTCCGACGTTGCCAGCCATTGATTTGAACCATTTCACATAATTGAAGAAATGCAGCCTTTTCCTTTAAACGATCAAGAGAAAATCGACCCGATCCGCGACGATATGTTCGGTCACGGTGGGGGTTATGACCGTGAAAAACCGCCTGATCTCGACAAGGCGTGGAAAGACTTCAACAAACGCATCAACCGCCTTTTCCGCTGGAAGAAAAAAAACAGGGGCAACGATCCGCAAAAACCGGAAGACGAAGACGATCCCTACAACGACAAGGAAAACGGCACAAAAGGGCTGAAAACGGCCATTCTCCTCATCGTTGGTCTGGCTGCCGTTTTCTGGCTCGGTACCGGTTTTTTTGTCGTGCAGGAAGGCCAGACAGGCGTTGTCATGACGTTCGGACGTTTCAGCCATTTTGCATCCCCGGGGTTCAACTGGAGAAAGCCATGGCCTATCCAGAGCCATGAAGTCGTCAACGTCTCACAAGTCAGGACAGTTGAAGTCGGCTATCGTGCCACGCTGAAAAACAAGCGGCTGGAAGAAGCCCTCATGCTCACCAATGACGAGAACATCGTCGATATCCAGTTTGCCGTCCAGTACAAGCTGAAAGATGCCGCAGACTGGGTTTTCAACAACCGCGATCAGGAAGACATGGTCCGTCAGGTGGCGGAAACCGCCATCCGTGAAGTCGTTGGCGGCAAGAAAATGGACTTTGTCCTGTATGAAGGACGCGACCAGATCGCAGCTGAAGCCCAGAAACTGATGCAGCAGATTTTCGACCAGTATCATTCAGGCGTGATCGTGACCAGTGTCACCATGCAGGGTGTCCAGCCGCCTGAAGAAGTCCAGGCAGCCTTTGACGATGCCGTCAAGGCAGGGCAGGACCGTGAACGCCTGAAAAATGAAGGCCAGGCTTACGCCAATGAAGTGGTACCCAAGGCGCGGGGGGCAGCCGCCCGCCTGAAAGAGGAAGCCGAAGGTTACCGCCAGCGTGTGGTTGCCAATGCCGAGGGGGATACCGCCCGGTTCAGGCAGATCGTCAGGGAATACCAGAAGGCGCCGTCAGTGACGAGAGACCGGATGTATCTTGAAACGATGCAGGAGATCTTCTCCAATACGACCAAATTGATGGTCGATTCCAAAAAAGGCAACCAGCTTTTGTATCTGCCGCTGGACAAGCTGATTTCGCAAACGGGAAATTCCGGCGCGTCTTCTGGCAGCAATGCCTCGGGCGCGTCATCCGGAACGTCATCCGCTTCGGGCAATGACTCCGACAGTTCGCGCGTCCGTGAAGACCGGTCGAGAGGAGGACGATAATGCGTTACGTTTTTGGCCTTGTAATTATTGCATTTGCCGCATTGATGATCGGAACAGGCATGTTTGTCGTCGACCAGCGCCAGACGGCCATTATCTTCGGAATGGGTGAATTGAAAGACGTGATTGAAGAGCCTGGCCTGTATTTCAAGCTGCCTGCGCCTCTGCAGAATGTCCTGTTTCTGGACAAGCGTATCCAGTCGACTGAAACGCATGAATCCGACAGGATCATCACTGCCGAGAAGATGAATATCCTTGTCGATTCCTACGTCAAATGGCGAATCGTCGATCCGAGGCTGTTTTACGTCAGTTTTGGAGGCGATGAGCAAAGGGCACAGGACAGGATGGTCCAGATCATCAAGGCTGCACTGAACGACGAAATCACCAAACGGACTGTCGCCCAGGTCATCTCGGGTGACCGAACGGCATTGATGGAAGCCATCAAGAAACGGATATCGGCCGAAACCGAACATATCGGGGTGCAGATTGTCGACGTCCGTCTGAAACGAGTCCGTTACGTCGACCAGATCAACAACTCGGTTTTCGAGCGGATGAGATCGGAGCGTACCCGGGTCGCCAACGAACTCCGTTCGACCGGCGAGGCTGAATCTGAAAAAATCCGTGCCGATGCCGAGAAACAACGGACGGTGATTCTGGCCGAAGCGTTCAGGGATGCCGAAAAAATCAAGGGTGAAGGCGATGCGAAAGCGTCAAGGATTTATGCGCAGGCCTTCAATAAAAACCCCGAGTTTTTCCGTTTTTACCGGAGCCTTCAGGCTTATCGCGAAAGCTTCAAGGACAAGAAAGATGTCCTTGTCGTGGACCCTTCATCGGAATTTTTCCGTTACATGAAAAATCCAAAAGGCGCAAAATAATGTTTTTTGCAGCTTAAAGACACGAGTCTGTATTATCATTTAACTTTTTGCCGAATTAAAAATCATGCCTAACTGGCTTTTACCGGAATTTATTGCTGACGTTCTTCCCGCTGAAGCGAGAAAAATGGAAGAAATCAGACGAAAAATTCTCGATGCATTCCGTTCATACGGTTATGAACTTGTTGTGCCTCCGATGCTGGAGTATCTTGAATCCTTGTTGACCGGCGTCGGACAGGATACGGAAATCTATACCTTCAAGCTGATTGATCAGTTATCTGGCCGTACGATGGGCATCCGTGCCGATATGACGACCCAGGTTGCCCGGATCGACGCAAATCTCCTGAACCGTAATGCCGTGACCCGTTTGTGTTATGCGGGAAGCATTCTGCATACGCGTCCAGCCGGACTGCAGGCGACCCGTGAACCCCTGCAGATCGGTGCCGAAATTTTCGGTTTTCCCGGTATTGAAGCGGACGCCGAGATACAGGATCTGGCGCTTGCATCCCTGAAAGCGGCCAACATCACCGGGGTTTGCCTTGACTTGAGCCACGTCGGCGTTTTGAAAGCGCTGGTAGCAACTGATCCGCTCGCGCAAATCTTCGAAGCACAGCTTTTCGACCTGCTCGAAACCAAGGATATGCCGGGATTGATCGAGCTCACAAAAGGTTTCCATGAAGATACCCGCAATGCCCTGCTGGCTTTGCCGGACATGTATGGGGACATCAGTGTGCTTGAGCAGGCGAGAAAAGTGCTTCCGGACAATGAAGGCATCGAAAAAGCATTGAACGAACTGGAATATCTGGCTGGTCAGGCAGAGTGCGGTCGGGTTACAATCGACCTTGCAGACATGCACGGATATCATTATCACAGCGGCGTGATGTTTGCCGCATATGTTCCGGGGCTGCCGAACGCACTAGCGCGTGGTGGCCGGTATGATCATGTTGCCGAGGCTTTCGGGCGTTCCCGTCCGGCGACAGGTTTTTCCATGGACTTGCGTGAGCTGGCGAGACTCTTGCCTGCGCCAGAAAAACGGCGTGCCATTCTCGCTCCCTGGAATAACGATGAAAAATGCCGTGAGGCAATCAGGGAATTGAGAAAATCGGGCGAACTGGTCGTTTACGAATTGCCGGGCGCCAAATCCGAACATGACGAATTCGTGTGCGACCGTGAGCTGGTTTGCGATGACCAAAGCGAAAACTGGATTGTGAAAACCGTAAGTAAAGATGAGTAAATAGATATGGCCAGAAACGTAATAGTAGTCGGTACCCAATGGGGTGATGAAGGAAAAGGCAAAGTCGTCGACTGGTTGACGGATCATGCGCAAGGCGTTGTCCGCTTTCAGGGTGGCCATAATGCCGGACATACACTGGTCATCGGCGGACAGAAAACGGCATTGCAGCTGATCCCGTCCGGTATCATGCGTCCCGGCGTGGCCTGCTATATCGGTAACGGTTGCGTACTTTCCCTTCCCGACCTGTTAAGGGAAATCGACAAACTGGAAGCCGTTGGCATCGAAGTCACTTCGCGCCTGAAGATTTCCGACGCATGTCCCGTAATCCTTCCTTACCACGTCGCTCTGGATCTGGCCCGTGAATTGAGACGGGGTGACGCCAAGATCGGCACCACCGGAAAAGGTATCGGCCCGGCTTACGAAGACAAGGTGGCCCGTCGTGCCATCCGTGTCGCCGACCTGTTGAATCCGGAAGTCTTTGCCGAAAAACTCAAACAGAATATGGATTACCATAATTTTGTTCTGGAAAACTACCTCAAGGTCGAACCGGTCAGCTATCAGAAAACACTGAATGACACGATGGCTATCGTACCTCGTATCAAACCATTGATTGCCGATGTATCGACTGCCTTGAACCGGGCTTATGAATCCGGATCAAACCTCCTCTTTGAAGGTGCGCAGGGCAGTCTGCTCGACGTCGACCACGGCACGTATCCGTATGTCACGTCCAGCAATTGCGTCGCAGGCAATGCCGCTGCAGGCGCCGGTATCGGGCCTGGCATGCTGAACTATATTCTGGGCATTACCAAGGTTTATACCACCCGTGTGGGTTCGGGCCCATTCCCGTCCGAACTGTCCACGGAAGAAGGTGTCGGCAAACATCTGTCCGTCGTCGGTATGGAATTCGGTACAGTGACAGGACGTCCACGCCGTTGCGGCTGGTTCGATGCCGCCTTGCTGCGCCGTTCCGCCCAGTTGAATGGACTGAGTGGCTTGTGCCTGACCAAGCTTGACGTTCTGGACGGTCTGGAAACGATCAGGATCTGTGTCGGTTACAAGATGGATGGCAAGGAAATCCCGATTTTCCCATCCAATGGTGAAGATGCCTCCCGTTGCGAACCGATCTACGAAGAAATGCCGGGCTGGAAAGAAAACACTATCGGCACCAAATCGATGGACGCCCTGCCAGCCAATGCGCAGGCTTACATCAAACGGATTGAGGAACTGGTCGGCAAGCCGGTCGATATGGTTTCAACCGGGCCTGACCGTGAGGAAACGCTGGTTCTGCGCCATCCATTCAAAGGCTGATGTTCTGCCAGCCGTTTCAGCCCTGAATGAGCTTAATGGGCAACAAAAAAGCCGACTGAAAAGTCGGCTTTTTTATGTTCATGAATTTCAGACGTTGGGTTCGCTGCTGGCTATCTGCTGGGTGGGTTGCGTGAGCCAGCTTCGGATCCTCTGGGCATCGGCGATTCGGG
>JAEYIG010000155.1 GCA_023409175.1 Pseudomonadota bacterium | reverse complement strand
TGCGTACCGAATTTCCAGAACCCGACCGGCCTGACATATTCGCTGGAAAAACGGAAAGCCATGCGCGAGATCGTCTCCAAATACGATCTGGCATTCATCGAGGATGACCCATACGGCGAATTGCGTTTCAGGGGAGAATCCCTGCCGTATATCGGTGCAGGGCATATGGAAAACAGCATTCTTCTGGGGACGTTCTCCAAGACTGTCACGCCAGGAATGCGTCTCGGCTTCCTGATCACGAAAAATGCCGAACTGATGCGTTATCTGGTGACGGCAAAACAGGGCAGCGATTTGCATACCAACATTTTCACCCAGTATGCCATTCATGAATATCTCATGAACAACCCGTATGCTGAGCACGTGAAAAAGATCATCGCGCTTTACAAGGAACAGGCCACCGCCATGCTGGACGCCATGGAAGAATATTTCCCCAAAACGGTGTCATGGACCAGACCGGAAGGCGGGATGTTCATATGGGTAACCCTGCCGGAAGGACAGTCGGCAGTGGATCTCTTCCCGAAAGCGATGGAAAAGAAAGTGGCTTTCGTTCCGGGCGATCCGTTCTATACGCACAAGCGGGGTGTCAACACGTTCCGCCTGAATTACACGAATGCGACGCCGGAAGTGATCCGTGAAGGGATCAGGCGGCTGGGCAGTATTTTGTAATACAGATTGTCAATATAAAAAAGCGCAAACCCCAGTTTGCGCTTTTTTGTTTCATGATCTTGAATGGGATCAGACCGGACTGAGCCAGTGCGCATATTTCGGTGCTTTCCCCGCAACGACGTCAAAGAAGAGCGACTGGATTTTTTCGGTGATCGGGCCTCGGGAACCGTTGCCGATCTGGCGGTTGTCGAGTTCACGGATCGGCGTGATTTCAGCGGCGGTACCGCTGAAGAAGGCTTCGTCGGCACAATAGACTTCGTCACGGGTGATGCGTTTCTGGATGACTTCAAATCCGAGATCGTTTGCCAGCGTGATGACGGTATCGCGGGTGATGCCGTCGAGGCAGCTTGCAAGATCCGGTGTGTAAAGCTTGCCGTTTTTCACGATGAAAACGTTTTCGCCGGAACCTTCAGAAACGAATCCTTCGGTATCCAGCAGGATGGCTTCATCGTATCCGTCAGCTGTCGCTTCCTGATTGGCGAGGATCGAGTTGATGTAATAACCGGATGCCTTGGCACGCACCATCGAGACATTGACATGGTGACGGTTGAATGAGGAAACCTTGACGCGGATGCCCTTGTTGATGCCATCGTCGCCCAGGTAAGCTCCCCAGGGCCATGCGGCGATAGCGGTGTGGATGGTGTTTTTCTTTGCGGAAACGCCCAGCATTTCCGAGCCGACCCAGATGATCGGACGGATGTAGCCCGATTCCAGATTATTGGCACGGATGACTTCTTTTTGGGCGTCCATCAACGTGTCCATGTCATAGGCGACGTTCATCTGGAAGATTTTGGCCGAGTTCAAAAGGCGTTTGGTATGTTCCGGCAAGCGGAAAATGGCCGTTCCGTTTTGCGTCTTGTAGGCACGGACGCCTTCGAACACAGACATGCCGTAATGTAACGAGTGAGTCAACACATGGATGGTGGCGCTGCGCCAGTCGACCAGTTTTCCATCCTGCCAGATTTTTCCATCACGGTCATGCATAGGTGACATGAGAATTTCTCCTGAATTTCAAGTCAAAAATCCCATTCTAATCGAAGAAATGTCTTGTTCAAAAGAATTGTGGCTGCCAGACAATATTGTGTGACTTTTTTGGTTATGAGATATGACAATCTGTGGTCCTGAAAATGGCTATACCCCGTTTGTGTACGGTAAAATAAGAAATTCATTCACTTTCAATGGCCATCTCCTATGCAATCCGAACCTTCTTTTAAACGTCTTGCCGATCTGGTCGAAAAAGGCGAGCTGCAGGGCAAACGCGTTTTTATCCGTTCCGATTTGAACGTCCCGCGTGATGCCGATGGAAACATTACTGAAGATACCCGTATCCGCGCCTCGATTCCCGCAATTGAAGAAGCGTTGAAAGGTGGCGCTGCGGTGATGGTGACGTCCCATCTCGGGCGTCCGAAGGAAGGCGTCTTCTCCGAGTCGGAATCGCTCGCCCCGGTCGCAAAACGCCTGTCTGAACTATTGGGAAAGCCGGTTGAACTGAAACGTGACTGGATTGATGGCGTCGACGTGAAACCGGGTCAGGTCGTCCTGCTCGAGAATGCCCGCTTCAATGCAGGCGAAAAGAAAAATGACGATGCCCTTGCCAAAAAGATGGCGGCCTTGTGCGACGTCTATGTCAACGATGCCTTCGGGACGGCCCATCGCGCCGAAGCCACGACTTACGGTATCGCGAAATACGCCCCGGTAGCCGTCGCCGGCCCATTGCTGGCCGCTGAACTGGATGCACTGGAAAAGGCCCTGAAAACCCCGATGCGTCCGTTGATGGCCATTGTCGGCGGTTCCAAGGTCTCCGGAAAACTGGAAGTCCTGAAAACACTGGCTGACAAGGTAGACAGCCTGATTGTCGGGGGCGGCATTGCCAATACGTTCCTGCTCGCGGCAGGTTATCCTGTCGGCCGTTCCCTGATCGAGGAAGACCTGGTCGATGAAGCCAAAACGATCATGGCAAAGATGAAATACCGCAAGGCCAATGTCCCGTTGCCGGTCGATGTCGTGACGGCCAAGACGTTCGCGGCAAGCGCTCCCGCGACGGTCAAGAAAGTCGCCGCCGTCGAGCCGGATGACATGATTCTCGATATCGGGCCTGAAACGGCCAAACTGTATGCCGACCGCATTGCGAAATCCGGTACGGTTGTCTGGAATGGCCCTGTGGGCGTTTTCGAATTCGACCAGTTTGCCGGTGGTACGAAAACAGTGGCGGAGGCGATTGCGAATTCAAGGGCATTTTCGATTGCGGGGGGCGGCGATACGCTCGCTGCGATTGCCAAATACGGTATTGCCGACAAATTGGGATATATCTCGACCGGCGGGGGCGCCTTCCTGGAGTTCCTGGAAGGGAAAACACTGCCTGCTGTTGAAATCCTGATGGAACGGGCCAAATAAATATAATCAAGGAGAAAACGGATGTCTATCGTATCAATGCGTCAATTACTGGATCATGCCGCTGAAAACAGTTATGGTTTGCCTGCATTCAACGTCAATAACCTGGAACAGGTTCAGGCGATCATGGAAGCCGCTTCCGAAGTCGATTCCCCTGTGATCATGCAGGCTTCCGCCGGTGCGCGACGCTATGCCGGTGAAGCTTTCCTGCGTCACCTGATTGAAGCGGCAGTCGAGGCCTATCCTGACATCCCCGTCGTCATGCATCAGGATCACGGCCAGACGCCTGCCATCTGCATGGCTGCGATCCGTTCGGGTTTCAGTTCCGTCATGATGGACGGTTCCCTTCTGCCGGACGGCAAGACGGCAGCGAATTATGAATACAATATGGAAGTGACGAAAGAAGTCGTCAAGTTTTCCCATGCCGTCGGCGTGACGGTTGAAGCGGAACTGGGTGTTCTCGGCTCACTGGAAACGATGAAAGCCGACAAGGAAGACGGTATCGGTGCCGAAGGCACGATGACAAGGGAACAGCTTCTGACCAATCCGGATCAGGCCGTCGATTTCGTTGCACAGACCCAATGCGACGCTTTGGCGATCGCCATCGGCACTTCCCATGGCGCTTATAAATTCACCCGCAAACCCACAGGCGATATTCTGGCGATCGACCGCCTGAAAGAAATCCATGCCCGTTTGCCGAATACGCATCTGGTCATGCATGGTTCCTCTTCAGTGCCACAGGAATTGCTGGCGATCATCCGTGAATTCGGGGGCGACATCCGTGAAACGTATGGCGTTCCGGTAGAAGAGTTGCAGGAAAGCATCAGGTTCGGTGTCCGTAAAATCAATATCGACACGGATATCCGTCTGGCGATGACAGCGGCCATCCGCCGTTACCTTATGGAAAACCCTTCCCATTTCGATCCTCGCGAATACCTGAAGGCAGCGAAGGAAGAAGCGAAGAAAATGTGCATTTCACGTTATGTGGCTTTCGGCTCTGCCGGCCAGGCATCGAAAATCAAGCCGATCCCACTGGACAAGATGGCTGAAAAATATAAAAAAGGCGAACTCGCCCAAATCGTGAAATAATATCGTTTTTCCAAAAAAAGTAGCACAATACGCAGGTGCGTTCGATGTCGGGCGCACCTGCCTTGTTTTCAGGGTAAGTTTTTGTTTAATAGAGTATAAAAATGGTTGATACGAAAAAAGAAGACGAAAAACTGGTCGGTATTGTCATGGGTTCCACTTCCGATTGGGACATCATGAAAGAAGCCGCAAAGATGTGTAAGGACTTTGGCGTTTCTTTCGAGGCACGTGCATTGTCCGCACACCGCACTCCGGAAGAACTGGCCGAATGGATGACCAGTATGGAAAAACGCGGTTGCCGCGCATTCATCGCAGGTGCCGGCGGTGCAGCCCATCTGGCCGGTGTTGTCGCTTCCCATACCATTTTGCCGATTTTCGGTGTGCCTATCCCTTCCAAGTACATGAAGGGTCTGGATTCGTTGCTGGCAACGGTCCAGATGCCAAAAGGCATTCCTGTTTCCACGCTGGCCATCGGTGAAGGCGGTGCCGCCAATGCCGCTCTGGCTGTTATCTCCGTTCTCGCATTGAATGACGACAACCTGAAAGAGAAACTGAAAGCTTTCCGTGTCAAACAGTCGGAAAAAGTCCGTCAGGCCACACTGCCTGAACTTGATTGAGAAAAAGGTGCCATATGCCGGGATTAATGAAAACACAAATCAAATCCCTGCCTTTTCTGCATAGCGGAAAAGTCAGGGACATTTATGCGGTCGGTGACGACAAACTGCTTGTCGTTCAGACCGACCGACTGTCTGCTTTCGATGTGGTGATGGAAGACCCCATTCCGAACAAGGGCCGTATCCTGACGGCCATGTCGAATTTCTGGTTCAAAAAATTCGGGCATCTGATGCCCAATCACATGACGGATATCGATCCTGAATCGGTTGTCGCGCCTGAAGAGCGGGATCAGGTCAGGGGACGTGCGATCGTCGTCAGGAAATTCAAGTCACTGCCGATCGAGGCGATTGTCCGTGGTTATATCATCGGGACTGGCTGGAAGGATTACCAGCAGACCGGGGCCATCTGTGGCATCAAGTTGCCAGCAGGCCTGAAAGAAGCCCAGAAATTGCCGGAAGTGATTTTCACGCCCTCGACCAAGGCAGATGTCGGCGAACATGACCAGAACATTTCTTTTGAAAAAATGAAAGAAATCGTCGGTGCCGATGTGGCTGAAAAAGTTCGTGACCTGGCTATTTCCCTGTATAAGGCAGCGGCTGAATTCGCTGCGACGAAAGGCATCCTGATTGCCGATACCAAATTCGAGTTCGGAATGGACGACGACGGCAGGATTTACCTGATTGATGAGATCCTGACCCCGGATTCTTCCCGGTTCTGGCCTGCTTCGAGTTACGAAGTCGGCATGTCGCCCCCATCGTTCGACAAACAATACGTACGCGACTGGTTGTCGGCCCAGCCATGGGACAAGACGGCACCGGCCCCGCGCCTGCCTGAAGAAGTCGCCAACAAAACGACTGAAAAATACAATGAGGCTTTGCGTCTTTTGACAGCTTGATATGGCAAAACATGTTTCTGAAGATATAACGGCCGCTGCCCGGATGCTTGAATCCGGGCAGCTTGTCGCTTTTCCCACCGAAACGGTATACGGATTGGGAGCGGATGCCGAAAATCCGGTTGCCACCGCCGCGATTTTCGAACTGAAAAACCGGCCCAGCAATCATCCTTTGATCGTCCATCTGGCACCGGAGGCGGATATCGCTTACTGGTCTTCCTACATTCCGGATGAAGCAGGAAAACTGATCAATGTTTTCTGGCCGGGACCGTTGACCCTTATTCTCAAGAGGTCACCCCATATCCCCGCTGCCGTTGCAGGCGGTCAGGATTCCGTGGGCTTGCGTTGCCCGTCCCATCCTGTGGCACAGGCTCTTTTACGGGCCTTCAAAGGTGGGAAAGGCGGGATTGCGGGCCCTTCGGCCAACCGCTTTGGGCATGTCAGTCCGACAACGGCCGGGCATGTCCGGGATGAATTTGGCGATGACCCACGATTGTCCGCCATACTGGAAGGCGGCCAGAGCGAAGTCGGAATCGAGTCGACGATCCTGGACCTGTCACGTATGGAAACGGTTGGCCCGGTATTGCTTCGTCCCGGAAAAATCAACTCCCTGCAGATAGCGGAAGTAATCGGAAGACTGCCTTCCATGCCTGATGCGGCTGCGCCTCGGGCATCCGGTACGCTGGCATCGCATTATGCACCGGCGACACCTGTCGTTATCGTTCCTGAAAAAGAGCTGGTTCGGGTTCTGGAGGAATTGGAAAAGAAAAACGTGCGGGTGGCTTTGCTGCATTATTCATCCCTGTCTTCCGACAGGTTACAGCCTCTGGCCGCACAGGCAGGCCTGTTCTGTTCGCCAGACATCTATTCCCATCAGTTGTATGCATCACTGCGTGAACTGGACAGTTATCAGGCAGATGTCATTCTGGTAGAAGGGACTCCGGATACCGAAGCATGGAAGGGAGTTAATGACAGATTGCGCCGTGCAGCCTATAACGGTCAGGGAATCATTGAAAAATGGCTTGAGGAATAAACCCCAAGCCACTTGTTATGGATGAAATGGAAATATGTCGCCTGGACATTCGTTCCGGCGACGCATTTGTTTCCATCAGACTCTTGGGCTGATATACATTTTTGTCTTTTCGGGAAGCTGTTCTTTTTTGACTTTGTAAATCAGGACAGGAATCTGGCTGGTGGACAGTACCTTGGTGGCGACACTGCCCATAAAGATGTTTTCCCAGCCGGCACAGCCTTTGGATGCCATGAAAATCAGGTCGCATCCGTTTTTGTCGGCTGCATAAACGATATAACCGGCGGTCGAATTGGAAATGAACATGTCTTCCGTAAATTTGACGTTACCGGCCTTTGCCGATTCCCGGAGCGGTTTCATGAACTGTTCTGCCGCTTCCTTGACGGCCACTTTATATTCCTCGTCGGAAGGAAAGGACAGGGGTTTGCCGTCCGAAAATTCGAACGTCGAATTCATGTTTTCTCTTGCGACATAAACGCAATACACTTCGGCGCCGACTTTCTTGGCGAGTTCAATCCCTTCCATAGCAGCCTGTGTGGCAAGAGGTGATCCGTCAGTTGGGACGAGTATTTTTTTG
>JAEYIG010000067.1 GCA_023409175.1 Pseudomonadota bacterium | reverse complement strand
AAGGCAAAGCCAAACTGGACGAACTGATCAAAGCCCTCTCCGGTATGGATACCGAAGTTATCGTTGCTGTTGGTCACACCGACTGGATCGGTACCGACAAATACAACCAGAAACTGTCCGAACGCCGCGCTAACGCTGTCAAGGCATATCTGGTATCCAAAGGTGTTCCTGCCAACAAGATCTTTACCGAAGGCAAGGGTAAAAAACAACCAATCGCCAGCAACAAGACTCGCGAAGGACGTGCTAAAAACCGTCGTGTTGAAGTCGAAGTTGTTGCAAACCGTGGCGCAAGATCCTAATCGGTTTTTCGCCCAACATAAAAACCCCGCATCAGCGGGGTTTTTTGTTATCTGACGATATAATGATGTTTTGCCGCTTGCATCGACATCGTCATGAATCTCGATACTTCTGAATTAAACAAATTCAATGCCATTGCTGACAGCTGGTGGGACCCGAAGGGAAACTTCCGGCCATTGCATGATATGAATCCGGTCCGGCTTGACTGGATAAAGACGCATACATCCATTGAAAACAGGCATGTCCTCGATATTGGCTGCGGCGGTGGAATCCTGTCAGAATCCCTGGCAAAAGAAAAAGCTGTCGTTACCGGAATAGATCTGGCTGCCAATGCCATTAAAACAGCTCATTTGCACAGCATTGAATCAGGCTTGTCCATCCGTTATCTCATCAGTTCCGCAGAAGAGCTCGCCAGTAACGAAGAAGGAAAATATGATGTCGTGACCTGCATGGAGCTTCTGGAACATGTCCCAGATCCTTTTTCTGTTGTCACGGCATGCTCACGGCTCGTGAAGCCCGATGGAATGGTCTTTTTCTCAACCCTGAACCGGAATGCCAAATCGTTTTGCCACGCGATAATCGGAGCAGAATACATCCTTCGTTTACTGCCAAGAGGGACACATGACTTCAAACGTTTCCTGACTCCGGCAGAACTGTCCCGCCATGTTCGTTCAGCAGGTATGACAGTGACAGCCATTACCGGGGTAAGCTGCGATTTACAGGCCAAAAAATTCAATTTAAGCAAAAATACCCAAATCAACTACATGCTCGCCTGCACAAGACAGGCTTGACCTTATATGATGCCCATCACGTATTTAATGAAGAAACCCAAAATCGTCCTGTTTGATCTGGACGGCACTCTGGCCGACTCCGCTCCAGACCTTGCCGGCGCCATCAATTCCGTCAGAATCGAAAGGGGATTAGCTCCAGTCCCTTATGAAGAACTGCGTCCGTTCGCTTCTGCTGGTGCTCCGGGACTGATTAAAGCCGCTTTTAAGCTGACGCCTCAAAGTGACATATACAGCGCGCTTCGGGAGCGTTTTCTTTCATTCTATGCCACCAATATTGCCGTTAAAACAACCTTGTTCAATGGCATCCCGGATGTATTGAAACAATTGAGAGCATCGGGAATCGGCTGGGGCATCGTTACCAACAAGGTCAGCAGTCTCACTCATCCGCTTGTCGAGAAAATCGGACTCGAAGATGCCGACTGTATCATTTCAGGCGATACGGCCGCGCGCCCCAAACCACACCCCGATCCGTTGCTGGCGGCAGCAAAAATATTGGATGTATCTCCTGAAGATTGCTGGTTTGTAGGCGATGACCTTCGGGACATTCAGGCTGGCAAGGCAGCCGGTACCGCAACGATTGCTGCCAAATGGGGATATTGTACCGATCCTGAAACTTGGAACGCTGATTTCCTTGCTGAAAAGCCAACGCAAATTCTGGACCTCATCCATACAGTATCGACAGATTGAGAAATAAGTCGCCATTTGTCCAACAAAAAAGCCAGCTATACGCTGGCTTTTTTGCGGGTACGAAACGATTACAGTCCTGCCGCCTTACGCAAATCAGCAGCCTTGTCCGTTTTTTCCCAGGTGAATTCCGGTTCGTCACGTCCAAAATGGCCGTAAGCCGCCGTTTTGAGATAACGTGGATGCAAAAGATCCAGCATCTGAACGATACCCTTCGGACGCAAATCAAACAGGTCGTTAACCAGCGAAGCGATTTGGCTATCCGGAATAACGCCGGTGCCTTCGGTATTGATCGTGATATTGATCGGCTTGGCAACACCAATCGCATAGCTCACCTGAATCTGGCATTTCTTGGCCAGTCCGGCTGCAACGATATTTTTCGCGACATACCGTGCGGCATAGGCTGCGGAACGGTCCACCTTGCTCGGGTCTTTTCCGGAGAAAGCGCCGCCACCGTGCGGGCACGAGCCGCCGTAGGTATCAACGATAATTTTACGGCCTGTAAGACCGCAGTCCCCCTGTGGTCCACCGATGACGAAACGGCCAGTCGGATTGACCAGATATTTCGTTTCCTTCAGCCATTCGGAAGGCATGGTCGGTTTGATGATTTCCTCAATGACCGCTTCTTCAATCTGCTTGTGTTCCACTTCAGGCGCATGCTGTGTCGACAAAACGATCGTTTCTGCCGAAACCGGTTTTCCATCGACATAACGCAAGGTTACCTGGGATTTGGCATCCGGACGCAACCATGCGATGCGGCCGTCCTTACGCAATTGTGACTGACGTTCGACCAGCCTGTGAGCATAATAAATGGCGGCAGGCATCAGTTCCGGCGTTTCATCACAGGCATAACCGAACATCAGGCCCTGATCACCAGCGCCCTGATCCAGATCCAGACCACGGCCTTCATCGACACCCTGTGCAATATCAGGGGACTGCTTGTCGTAACCGACCAGCACGGCACAACCACGATGGTCGATACCGTAATCGTTATTGTCGTAACCAATACGCTTGATGGTATCGCGCGCTACGGAAATGTAATCGATATTGGCAGTCGTGGTGATTTCACCGGCCAGAACGACGAGCCCGGTGTTACAAAGGGTTTCTGCCGCCACACGTGCATAAGGATCCTGCTCCAGGATGGCGTCCAGAATGGCATCGGAAATCTGGTCGGCAACTTTGTCGGGATGTCCTTCAGAAACCGATTCGGATGTAAAGAGATAATCTTGAGACATATATACTCCAAAAAAGGGCCAATTGCGATCGCAGCCGATTTTGAAGTCTGCGACGCTTTAGCGAAATTTATAAGCCGCCTCGCAAGTTGTCTGTTAACTCAGCGGCATCGTTATTCTACGCCTAATTGGCCTCTTGGCAAGAACCAGCACTTCATGTAGATCAAGAGACGGATTTAACGGATAGCACAAATTTCACATTCAACATGAATTTTTGTCCGAATCTTTTCGATATGGGCCATTACAAACATTAAGATACAAAGACGTGAAATGTGAAACTATTTCCGCAAATTTGTTATCATCTTCTTTTCTGCAATTCGTACCATTTGCATTTGATTTCCGGCTGTAAAAAACTTCGCTTATGTTTACATTTATAAAAGCCTCTGTCCGACTGGATAAAGCATGAGGCTGTTCATCATCATCTTATGGCTGCTCCACTGGTTGCCATTACCCATATTGGGCCG
>JAEYIG010000060.1 GCA_023409175.1 Pseudomonadota bacterium | reverse complement strand
ACTCTAATCGCATTGGCTGTGTTGGGTGCTGCTGCAGGCGTAGCCCATGCACAATCCAACGTCACCATCTATGGTATCGTTGATACCGGTTTCATCAAGGAATCCGGCAAAGACATCCAGATGGGCGAAAACGTCAACAACCGTATCGGTTTCCGTGGTGTAGAAGACCTGGGTTCCGGTCAGGCTGCAACCTTCGAACTGGAAAGACGTTTCAACCTGAATGACGGTACTTTGAGACAAAGTAACGGTAAAGATGTCAAAGGTACAACCGATTGGGACGGTGCTGCTAACGTTGGTTTGAAAGGTAACAACTGGGGTGCCGTTCGTCTGGGTCGTGTCAACGAACTGACCACCGAAACCATCCGTAAGATGGATCCGTTCTATCAGTATGGTGTTGGTGGCATGATTGAAAGCTCCCAGCGTTCCGCCCGTATTTCGAACACCGTTCGTTACGACAGCCTGAACTGGAGCGGTTTCCACTTTGGTGCATCCTACTCTCTGGGTGGCGATACCAAGAATGCTTCTTCCATCAGTAGCCAGTTTGCAACTGCTGTAGCTAATGGTGCAGATAACGACGGTTATGCTATTTCTCTGGGTTACGACAACGGTCCTCTGGCCTTGGTCGGTAACTGGAGCCGTGTTGCCGATTCCAACAAGTCCTATTCCTGGAACTTGGGCGCTGCATACAAATTCGGCCCAGCCCGCGTTTCCCTGGCATATGAAAATACCAAGGACAAAGGCTATTTCCTGGGTGATGTATCTGAATTCGGTCGCTCCAAACAGCAGAACTGGTTGCTGGGTCTGGAATGGGCTCTTGGCCCAGGCCGTCTGAACGCTTCCGTCAACTATGCAAGAGTCAAGGATGTTCAGGGTATCGCTGACTGGAATGACACCAAAGACGTGTTCAAATATGCACTTGGTTATACCTATAACCTGTCCAAACGTACTTCGGTATACGGTAACGTAGCTTATACCGACTTTGACGATAACAAAGTTGGAGAATTTTACGGTGCATCCGGTCGTGACAGCGTCACCGGCGTTCAGGTTGGTATCACCCACAAGTTCTAATTTGTCCTAGGGGTTACTCCGGTCAGTCTGGAGTGACAACCTGACTGTAAGAACGAAAAACGCACATGCTTGCATGTGCGTTTTTTTGTAAGGATTGAATTCAGGGTTTTGGCCTGATGGTTTCGAAACATAAATCACAAGCGCATGAAGCAGGCTTGTGATAGTCTATGGAACCGTAAGATTTAGCGTTTTGTTAAACAAGACTTGAGTGATTCTTTAAGTCACTTTTTAGTGCATAGATATTGGACGAGGTTTTTTCATGTGTGGGATTGTAGGGGTTGTTGCCAGACGAAATGTGGTTCCGGTTATGCTGGAAGGCCTGAAAAGGCTGGAATACAGAGGATACGATTCCTGTGGCATCGCCTTGTTTACGAACGGTCATCTCGAACGGTCGCGCAGTACGTCCCGGGTTGCCGAACTGGAAAAGCAGGTCGATCACCAGAACCTCTCCGGTTTTCTGGGAATCGCACATACCCGCTGGGCGACCCACGGCGCTCCGACAACGGATAATGCACACCCTCATTTCTCGCGCAAGCGGATTGCCTTGGTGCATAACGGCATTATTGAAAATCATGCCGAGTTGCGTGAAGAGCTGATTTCGCAAGGTTATGTTTTCTCGAGCCAGACTGATACGGAAGTGATTGCCCATCTGATTGACCGCTTGTATCAGGGGGATCTTCTGAAAGCGGTTCAGTCGGCGGTGCGTCGTTTGCGTGGGGCTTTTGCGATTGCCGTTATCTGCAAGGACGAACCGGACAGGTTGGTCGGGGCGAGGAAGGGATCGCCGCTTGTCGTGGGTGTCGGTGATAATGAGCATTTTCTGGCATCGGATGCCATGGCGCTGGCCGGCACGACGGATCGGATCATCTATCTGGAAGAAGGTGATGTCGTCGACATTCACCTTAACAATTGCCAGATCTATTCGGAAAATGGCGACACCGTATCTCGTGAGGTGAGAACGGTCAGTATTTTCTCCGGCGCTGCCGAGTTGGGACCTTATCGCCATTTCATGCAAAAGGAAATTTTCGAGCAGCCCCGGGCGATTGCGGATACCTTGCAGGGAGTTGAAGGCATCAGTACGGAGCTGTTCGGTGAAAAAGCGGCATCTGTTTTCAGTAAAATTGATTCGCTTTTGATTCTGGCATGCGGAACCAGTTATTATGCCGGTCTGACGGCCAAGTACTGGCTCGAGTCGATTGCCAAAATCCCGGTTGAGGTCGAAATTGCCAGTGAATACCGGTATCGTGACAGTGTCCCGGATGAAAACAAACTGGTTGTCACGATCAGCCAGAGCGGGGAAACGGCGGATACGCTGGCAGGTCTGCGTCATGCGAATGAAATGGGCATGTTGAATTCATTGACGATTTGCAATGTGTCAACAAGCGCGATGGTGCGGGAGTGCATGTTGTCATACATTACCCGTGCCGGTGTCGAGATCGGGGTTGCCTCGACCAAGGCGTTTACGACACAATTGACGGCACTTTTCCTTTTGTCATTAACGATTGCCAAGATTCGTGGGAAGCTTTCTGAAGAGCAGGAAGCGGAACATTTGAAATCCTTGCGTCACTTGCCGGTAGCCATTTCAGCTGTTCTGGCTTTGGAACCCCAGATCATTGCCTGGGCTGAAGAGTTTTCCAAATATGAAAATGCGCTTTTCCTGGGGCGCGGGATTCATTATCCCATCGCGCTGGAAGGGGCCTTGAAGCTGAAGGAAATTTCATATATCCATGCCGAAGCCTATCCGGCAGGCGAATTGAAACATGGCCCGCTGGCTTTGGTGACGGACAAGATGCCGGTTGTGACGATTGCGCCGAATGACGACCTGCTGGAGAAACTGAAGTCCAATTTGCAGGAAGTTCGTGCACGAGGGGGGCAACTGTATGTTTTTGCCGATACGGATACCCAAATGGCCTCTGAAGAAGGCATTCACGTTATCCGGATGCCGGAAAATTATGGCTTGCTTTCACCGATATTGCATGTCATTCCGCTGCAGCTTCTGGCCTATCATACGGCACTCGTCCGGGGTACGGATGTCGACAAACCACGTAATCTGGCCAAATCCGTTACGGTAGAATAAAGGAATGACCGGACGGCTGAATGAATCAGGCCGGTCTCGGTTTTCGGAACTGAATCAGGGAGTGTCTATGGATGCTTTTTGGGAATTTGTAAACAGGAAAAGTGTCCGGCTTGTCCTGGCGGCATTTTGTATTCTGTTGGCGGCCCAGGGAGTTTACGGTATCGTCATCGCCCAGAACAAATGGGATCTCTTCAGAGGGACGGGTGAAATCGTGTTGTGGGGTTCGTGGGCGATTGTCAATCTCCTGCGGGCTCATGGAAGAGTTATGCCCAAGCTTAATATTGTCGTCAATATCGGTATTGTCATGCTATTGATCAGCTGGTTTGCCGCCCGTTGAGTTATCATTGAAGTGTAGCAGTATGGCAGTTCACTTTCTTTGAATCGACAGAATCGAGGTTATTTCTTATGTCTGCAGAACAGAACCAGTTCGACGAAACGATCGGTTATACATTACATGGCAGCCGTTATCTGAATGTGACGAATCGGTGCGGTATTTTACGATGTGCCTTTTGCCCGAAATTCAATGGCGCATGGTCTGTCAAGGAATACGATATGCGGCTTCACCATAATCCTACTGTCGAGGAATTGATTGAAGCGGCCGGTGATCCTGCAGATTACAAGGAAATCGTTTTTTGCGGTATGGGCGAATCGACGATGAGGCTAGATGTCATGCTGGAAGTGGCGAAACGGCTTCGTGAAAAAGGCGCCAAACTCCGCTTGAATACCAATGGGACCGGAAGCATGTTGAACGGCAGGGATATTGCGGAGGAGCTGGTTGCCGTCATTCCGACACTTTCCGTTTCGTTGAATGCGCAGGATGAAGAGACTTATGACCGTCATTGCCGCCCAAAAAATGCCGGTACTTACGCTGCCGTGATCGACTTTATCAAAAGTGCGAAAAAAGCGGGTGGTGACGTGACGGTAACGGCTATTGACGGGTTGCCCGGCGTCGATATTGCCAAATGTGAAGCGATTGCCAACGATCTGGGCGTCAAGTTCAGGCGTCGGGTACTGGACGATCTGGTTTGATTCCTGAAGTGTCTCTTTTAAGCGATATCTTTTAATTTTCAATAAAAAATATCGCAGTTGATGTTTATCCAACACTTTCAGAAGTCAGCCATTACAATATGGCTTGGTCAGGCGCTTCAATCGTTTTTTTGTCTGGATTTTGCCAATTGCCCAGTTCGCTTGCGGACGTCGGACGGCCTTGGCAGGGGTCTACACATTTTTTCGGGTTAAGTTATACTGACCGCAGTAATGGTTCCCCAAAACGAGGGATAAAAGGGAATTCGGTTCCGTATTCGCCTATTCCGAAGCTGCCCCCGCAACTGTATGCGGTAGCGGTGCATCCATATACCACTGGGAAACCGGGAAGGAAGATGCATTGCGATAATCCGCAAGCCAGGAGACCTGCCATTACATGAATTTCCCTAAACCAGGACGGGGTGTCCTGAAGGAAAACTGTCTATGATGGAATGAGTCGTACCGCCTTTTTATGGCCGAATGTCGAGGCTCTCCGGATCTGTTTTCTTTTCGCCCTGTCCAAGAACGAACAGAGGTTATTGAATGAAAGCGGAAGAAAGCGCCGTAATCGACAGGGATCCCGTATCACCGACACCATCCGTATTGCCTCCTTTGCCACAGCGCATTATCAAACGTGACGGTGCAGATGTTCCTTTTGATGCCAATCGTATTACTGTCGCTTTGACCAAAGCTGGCAGGGCAACTGGAGATTTCGGTGAAGATGAAGCACAGTTGCTGACGCAGCGAACTTTGAAGGTCTTGCGTCATCGTTTTGTCGGTGCGCCCCCATCAGTTGAACAGGTTCAGGACGTCGTCGAGCAGATGCTGGTCGACGCCAATCACACCAAGACTTTTCGTGCGTATGCCACATACCGTGACCAGCGCCATCGTTTGCGTCAGGACAGAAGAACACTGGTTGATGTTGCCTCTTCAGTTGAGGAGTATGTCGAGCGTGCCGACTGGCGTGTCCAGGCCAATGCCAATCAGGGATATTCTCTGGGCGGCCTGATTTTGAACGTTTCCGGCAAGGTAACGGCCAATTACTGGTTGAGTCATGTTTATTCCCCTGAAATCGGACAGGCGCATCGCGATGCCGATTACCATATCCATGACCTGGATATGCTATGCGGTTATTGTGCCGGCTGGTCTTTGAGGCAGCTCCTGTATGAAGGTTTCAACGGTATTACAGGCAAACCTGAAGCGGATCCACCGAAGCATTTCTCGACGGCTTTGGGCCAGATGGTCAATTTTCTGGGTACGCTTCAGAATGAATGGGCCGGTGCGCAGGCTTTCAGCTCGTTCGATACATATCTTGCGCCTTATGTCAGAAATGACAAATTGTCTTATGACAGGGTGCGCCAGCACATGCAGGAATTCATTTACAACCTGAATGTGCCTTCGCGCTGGGGAACGCAGACGCCATTTACCAACCTGACTTTTGACTGGGTTTGCCCTGAGGACTTGCGTGAACAGGTTCCAGTCATTGCCGGTCAGGAAATGCCATACACTTACGGTGAATTGCAGGAAGAAATGGATATGCTGAACCGGGCCTACATCGAAGTGATGACGGCCGGGGATCGTCGAGGCCGGGTATTTACATTCCCGATTCCGACTTACAACATCACTTCAGACTTCCCATGGGAATCGGAAAATGCGCAGCGTCTGTTTGCCATGACCGCAAAATATGGCTTGCCATATTTCCAGAATTTCCTGAATTCGGATCTTTCCCCGAATATGGTTCGGTCGATGTGTTGCCGTCTGCAGCTGGATTTGAGGGAATTGTTGAAACGTGGTAACGGCTTGTTCGGTTCTGCGGAACAGACCGGGTCTATCGGCGTGGTGACGATCAATT
>JAEYIG010000150.1 GCA_023409175.1 Pseudomonadota bacterium | reverse complement strand
CGGCCATTGTCGTTCCGAAGCCTGCCGGATTCAGGCCCGGTATGTCTGCATTTGAATCCTTACTGGCATTTTCCGGATATTTGACCGGTTCAAGAGAATAGACGGCGTCGATACCGAATTTGTTTTTCGGATTTCGGGTAAAACCGTACTGTGAGCGCAACCGTTTTCGCACCTTGGCCAGTAAAGGTTCCTGCTGTGTCCGGGACAGGTCGCATATGTCGATCCGGGTCGGGTCTTTCTGCCCACCGGCGCTTCCAACCGTAACAAGCGGAATTCCTTTTTCCTTGCAATAGGCGATCAGGGCCGTCTTGTCCCGTACGCTGTCGATTGCGTCGATGACGAAATCAAAATTTTTGTTTCCGACAAACCGGTCAAGATTTTCCGGTGTGATAAATTCCTGCACCGTTTCAACGTGACACAGGGCATTGATCAGTGCAATCCGTTCTGCCAGGGCAAGCACCTTCGGTTTGCCAAGGGTATTTTCAAGCGCCTGAACCTGCCGGTTGATATTGGATTCGACAACGACGTCACCATCGATCAGCGTCAGATTGCCTACCCCGCTTCGCGCCAGCGTTTCGACGGCCCAGGAACCGACGCCACCGATGCCGATGACGGCAATATGCGCATTGCCAAGTCGCCCGAGGCCTTCTTCCCCGAACAGGCGCCTGGTTCCTGCAAACCGTACAGACTGCTTGATATCATTCATCCTGAAACCAACATTGCGACCCAGCCGTTTTGCCAAATTGCGACAAAAGGATGAGTTTTCCGTGTGAATAGAGTTATGTCAAAAATAGTGCACACAGCAGGCTGTACTATTATTTCCATTTAACGCCTGTTGCGAGCCCGTTATTTTATAACATGGCATGTTCGAATTTTTTAAATATCGTCGTTTTTTATAAAGACAAAATCTGATAATCCAATATCTATAAAGCTAACTTGCTATTTTTTAAAGATATTATTAAAGAATTTAAATAATCAATTCATTAATTTGGAATAAAAAAAGGAGACCGGCATTATATGAAATCAGTTTCATATAAAAACGGGAACCTTTCCAAATTCCAACATAATGGATCAGCCTCCTTACGGAGATAAAAAATCTGATTTAGAATTTAACAAGTGACAGATAAATACAGATATAAATAACAATACTGACGACTGGGTCTTTAGAGGCTTGCAGATCAAAACATCATTGGGAGGGATAGCTGTGTTCTGGGAAAAGAAACTGGAAAACTGGGTAAACGATATCCGAAAGACGTCCGCTTTGCCATTGCGGCTGGAATTGTGGACTGGACAAAAGTACGACCTGAGTCCAAATGAAGAACCGAAGGTCGTTTTGCGCGTACCTGAACTCGCTTCATTAAGTTATCTGTTAAAACCGTCGCTGGACAACCTGGGTACGGCGTATGTCGAAGGCAAAATCGAAGTCCAGGGTGAACTGAACGACCTGATTGCCATCGGCAACTCTCTTGCCGATATCTTCAATTCTCCATCTTCGTCGACTGCAGCCAAGTTCCGGCACTATTTCGGTGGTCGCCACAGCCGAGAAATCGACGCGGAATCCATCGGTTATCATTATGACGTCTCCAATGAGTTCTATCAGGAATGGCTCGACCCCAACATGGTCTATTCCTGTGGATACTTTGAAAACGGGGATGAAGATCTCGCTACCGCACAGATCAAGAAAATCGACCACATCCTGACCAAAATTAACGTCCGTCCTGGCGACAGGCTGCTGGACATCGGTTGTGGATGGGGAGCGCTGGCCATCCGTGCGGCGGAAAAATTCGGTGCCAATGTGGTCGGTATCACGCTTTCAAAGAACCAGTATGCACTTGCCCGCCAACGCGTCAAGGAAAAAGGACTGGAAGACAAGGTTGATATCCGTATTCAGGATTATCGCGACGTCACGGGAAAATTCGATCGTATCACCAGTGTCGGCATGTTCGAACACGTCGGCCTGAAACATCTGGTCGATTACTTCAGGATCATCCACAACCTGCTCGACGATGACGGCATCTGCATGAATCATGGCATCACGAGCACAGACCCGAATAGCGGAGAAACCCCGTTCGGAGGTGGCGAATTCATCGAGAAGTATGTCTTCCCTCATGGGGAACTGCCTCATATCGGACTGGTATTGAAGGATATGCAGGAAGCTGGGCTCGAACCGATGGACGCCGAAAACCTGCGCCATCATTACGCAAAGACCTGTGCTATCTGGGCCGAGAATTTCGAGAAAAAGACCCCGGCCATCAAACAGTTGACGGATGAAAAACGCTATCGGATCTGGCGCGTATACCTGGCCGGATGCGCTTATGCATTTGCCCTCGACCGGATCGCCATTTTCCAGGTTGTCTGCATCAGGTCCGGACGTACATCCCCACTCCTGCCGATGTCCCGGAATTATATGTACGAAAAGAAAGACTGACCCGTAACGGCCAGTCTCCTGATTGGAAAATGCCCGGTTTGAAACCGGGCATTTTTTATGCGGGCTTGTCTTTCAGCCGGTTGGCAAAAAATTTCCGGAACAGGGCAAGTTTCGGTTCAATCACATAGATGCAATAACCCTGATCGGGATTTTGACGGTAAAAGTCCTTGTGATAATCTTCTGCAGGGAAAAATCCCGAGAACGGGACAAGTTCCGTCACAATCGGAGACGACCAGATTCCTCCCATCATTGCCAATACCTCTTCGGCAATTTTCTTCTGTTCAGGGTTGTGATAAAAAACAACAGACCGGTATTGCGGCCCGACATCATTCCCCTGCTGGTTCAGTGTGGTGGGATCGTGGATGGTTAAGAAAATGGTGAGCAGGTCCCGATAACTGATGATATCGGCGTCGAAAGTGACCTGAACCACTTCTGCATGGCCTGTCAGGCCTTTGCAGACCTGATTGTAGGTCGGATTGTCCACTTCACCGCCGGCATAGCCGGAAGCCACATCGGTAACGCCCTTGATTTGCTGGAAAATCGCTTCCAGACACCAAAAGCACCCCCCTCCCAAAGTCGCTTTTTCAAGTGCCATATTTTTTCCTTAAATGAGTTTGTTTTTTATGATTGAGACATTGGGAGAATATTAAACCGTTTTTTAAAAAACGTTTTGATATAGTCAAATTTCATAATGATCCATATTCAGAATCAGTAAATGTAATATTGACGGCCTCGACAAAATGCATAAGAATGAAAATGTAGTCGGTGGATTTTAATAAGGCAAAAACTGATTAAATCAATCATTTTTGGTTTTAAATGCTGTTATTACAATCTCATTCCATTAACGACATTTTCGAAGGGGAAATAATTATGTTCAAAAAAATACTCGTCCCAACTGACGGATCACCTCTTGCCACACAGGCTGCTATGGAAGGGATTGAACTCGCCAAGAAAGTCGGCGCCGAAGTGTATTGCGTTTATGTCGCAAGAGAAAACATGAAT
>JAEYIG010000129.1 GCA_023409175.1 Pseudomonadota bacterium | reverse complement strand
GAACTCTTCTTGTGAATGAGAACGTTTTCAAAACAGCCGGAAAAAACAGTCTTTCCGACCATTCTTTTGCAGACATCCCTCAATAAATGCGAGATTCTTTTTCATTTCGAACCGTCCGGTAAGGCCGATTCTATATAACCAAAAACTATATACTATATAACAAAGAAAAATATGAGGGATGCACAATAGCTCAAGTTTTCATTGTCGTCAAATAACTTTTTGCTTTTTCTTTGCCCTTTCTTGTGAATAGGTTCACATGGGGGTGAAAGAGGCTTTAAAATAATCCGATCTTTGGACATGGGCTTTAGCCCTGTTTTAATCCTGAATCCGGTACAAGCTTATGACCATCATCAAACAAGAAGACCTGATCGACTCGATAGCGGCAGCGCTCCAATACATCAGCTACTATCATCCCGCCGACTATATCCAGTCTCTGGCAAAGGCATACGAAATCGAGCAAAGCCCTGCCGCTAAGGATGCGATCGAGCAGATCCTGACGAATTCGCGCATGTGTGCGGAAGGCAAACGGCCGATCTGCCAGGATACCGGTATCGTAAACGTTTTCCTGAAAGTCGGCATGGACGTGAAATGGGAAGGCTTCACGGGCTCGATCCATGACGCGGTCAACGAAGGGGTCAGGCGCGCTTATGCCTTTGAAGACAACAAGTTACGCAATTCCGTCGTTGCCGATCCGCAATTCGAACGCAAGAACACAAAGGACAATACCCCGGCCGTCATCATGATGGACGTCGTTCCCGGCAATACGGTCGAGGTCACGCTGGGTGCCAAGGGCGGCGGTTCTGAAAACAAGTCTTCGCTGAAGATGCTGAACCCGTCCGATTCAGTGGTCGATTACGTCCTTGAGACTGTCCGGAAAATGGGCGCGGGCTGGTGCCCTCCCGGCATTCTCGGTATCGGCATTGGCGGCACGGCCGAAAAAGCGGCATTGATGGCGAAAGAGGCCGCAATGGAATCCATCGACATGGCCGAACTGAAAGCACGCGGCCCGCAAAACAGGCTGGAAGAACTGCGGATCGAACTGTATGACAAAATCAATGCCCTCGGTATCGGTGCTCAGGGCGTCGGCGGCATGACGACTGTCCTGGACGTCAAGATCAATATGTACCCGACCCATGCGGCTTCCAAACCGGTTGCGATCATCCCGAACTGCGCAGCGACCCGCCATGCCCATTTCGTTCTGGACGGTTCCGGCCCGGTCTATCTCGACCCGCCATCCCTTTCCGACTGGCCGCAAATTAACTGGCATCCCGACCTTGAAAAGTCGACGCGCGTCAATCTGGATACGCTGACGAAAGAAGAAGTCGCCTCATGGAAACCGGGACAGACATTGCTTTTGAACGGCAAGATGCTGACCGGACGTGATGCCGCCCACAAGCGTATTGCAGACATGCTCGCCAATGGCGAAAAACTGCCGGTCGATTTCACCAACCGCGTGATCTACTATGTCGGACCGGTCGATCCTGTCCGTGACGAAGTCGTTGGCCCTGCCGGCCCTACCACGTCGACCCGCATGGACAAGTTCACGGAAACGATGCTTGGGCAGACCGGCCTGATCGCCATGGTGGGCAAGGCCGAACGCGGCCCGGTCGCCATCGAGGCCATCAAAAAACACAAGTCCGCCTACATGATCGCCGTCGGGGGAGCCGCCTATCTGGTCGCACAGGCGATCAAGGATGCCAAAGTCGTGGCCTTTGCCGATCTGGGGATGGAAGCAATTTATGAATTCGACGTAAAGGACATGCCGGTTACGGTTGCCGTCGATTCGACAGGAACGTCTCTGCATACGACAGGCCCTGCCGAATGGTCGGCGAAGATCGCCAATTTTCGTGACGGGAAAATTCCGAAAGCATCCAGGTGAACCCAGACGACATTGACAAACCGTCCGCCCTTTCCGCTACCGGCCCCATCGGCATATTCGATTCCGGCGTGGGCGGCTTGTCCGTCCTGAGGCATATCGCCACGCAACTGCCGAACGAAGACCTGATCTATTTCGCCGATTCGGGTTACGCTCCTTATGGGGACAAGCCCGAGGAATTCGTGATCGAACGGTCGTTCAGGATAACGGATTTCCTCCTGAAGCAGGATATCAAGGCGCTGGTCGTCGCCTGCAACACGGCTACGGCGATGGCGATCCACCTGTTGCGCGAGCAATATCCCGAACTGCCCATTGTCGGCGTGGAACCCGGACTGAAACCGGCTGCGGCGAAAACGATTACGGGAACCGTCGGGGTCATGGCAACGGAAAGGACGCTTGCCAGCAACAAGTTCCACGTGCTTCACCAGTTGCTGAACGACCAGACAGGCGTCCATTTCATCATGCAGCCCTGTAACGGCATGGCCGACCTGATCGAACACGCCGAGCTGGATTCGGAACCGATTGTCGAACTGGTACGCCGCTACCTGACGCCCCTGCTTGAACAGGACGCCGATACGATTGTCCTTGGCTGTACGCATTACCCGTTTGTACGTGGCGTCATTGAAAAGGTGGCGGCTGAAAACGGGAAAACGTCGCTGAACATCATTGATACCGGTTATGCCGTTGCCCGGCAACTGAAGCACCTGCTCGATATTTTCGGACTGGACAGGAAGCCGACGGACACCGGTTCGACCGTCCGGGCATTCACGTCCGGCGACCCGAAAGCGATTTCGGTGCTGACAGGCCGATTACTGCAAACCGACATGCCCCTTTCATACGTATCATTATGAAAAACATGTCCCTGACTTAACCTATTGATACGGAGAACGATCATGAAACGTCTTTTCCTTTTGCTGGCTGCATTGCCCCTCGTTGCCTGCACCACGACCAGCAACCAGCTCAACCAGAACCTCGAGCCGCTTCCGCCCAAAGCCATCAGTTACCAGTGCGACAGCGGCAACCGGATCATCGTGACGTATCCGGACAATGATACGGCTGAAGTCAGGTACATGGACGACTCCTACTCCATGAAAATCGCCATTTCCGCCAGCGGCGCACGGTATGTCGGCGACGGCCTTGTCTGGTGGACAAAGGGAAATGAGGCCAGCATGTACAAGGCCGTCAACAATACCGAAACGGGCGACCTGATCGAAAACTGTACGCAAGTGCTGAAGTAATGCACCAGCAATCCGGCAAACCGGTGAGGCCGAAAAAAATCGTCAGGACAAGCGGTTGATGCGTCTGATACGGCCTCATCTTCTGTTACCATTATTTCCTGAGCTAACCAACAGAGGGGAGATGGATTCGTGAATACTTCAGTCAAAATCACTGTGCTGGTCGATACCGAATCGTTTGACGAGAACCTGGCAAAAGAACACGGGTTTTCGGCGTGGATCGAAACGGAAGGCCGCCATATCCTGTTCGATACCGGCCAGACCGGCGGTATGCTGACCAATGCCGAACGCCTCGGCGTCGACCTGAAAAAGGCCGATACGCTGGTACTCTCCCACGGCCATTTTGACCATACCGGCCAGATCCCGCAATTTCTGGAAATGAATGACAAGGCGGAAATTTACTGCTGTTACGACCTTGGCATTACACGGTACAGTTGCAAGATCGGCACCGACCCGCGCTCCATCGGCATGCCGGAGGCTTCAAGGGAAGCCCTTTCTTCCATTTCACAAAGCCGCATCCATGAAATCGGCACCCCCCGTTACCTGACCAACCGGGTTGGAATGACCGGTCCCGTTCCGCGTATGTCCGTACTGGAAGATACCGGCGGCCCTTTCTTCCTGGACGACCACCGGGGCGTCGACGACCTGATCGAGGACGACCAGTCCATGTGGTTCGAAACTGACAGGGGCCTGCTGATCCTGCTCGGCTGCTGCCATGCCGGTCTGGTCAATACGGTGGAATACATCAAGGCCATTTCCGGCATCAACAAAATCCACGGCATTATCGGAGGGATGCATCTGGTCAATGCCGATGAAAGACGCCTGCAATACACTTTCGACAACATGAAAAGCTGGAAACCGGACATGCTGGTCCCCTGCCATTGCACGGGACAGGTTCCGGTCGCCAGAATGATCGAGACTATCGGCAGCGACATCGTGACATGGGGCTCTTCCGGTTACACGGTAGAAGCCTGAATTTAAACCTATCAACTTATTATCTGGAGAATCCGTATGGTATTGCTTGAACTCGCCATTTTCCCGAACGACAAGGGCACGAGCCTGTCCCCTTACGTTGCCCGCTGCGTGGACATTATCGACAGGAGCGGTCTGGCTTACCAGTTTTCCGCGATGAGCACGACAATCGAAGGCGATTGGGACGACGTGATGAAGGTCGTTGGCGACTGCTTCAAGGCACTGGCAACCGACTGTGACCGCATCAGTGTCATGACCCGTGTCGATTACCGTGCGGGCAAGGAATCCCGCCTGAAAAGCAAGGTCACCGCAGTCGAGGAAAAACTGGGACGCGAAGTCACCAAGAAACAATAAGCCGGAGTTT
>JAEYIG010000095.1 GCA_023409175.1 Pseudomonadota bacterium | reverse complement strand
TTTCAGGCTCTTCAATCATGCCACCGCTTATTCATATCCAATCGGTCTTTTTCAGACGTTTGTTCCTTCTTCTTGTTTCACCCCTTTACTTTATCCTTGTTTTCGGGATCCGGATTGCCAAGGGCATCCTTGGCGCTTTTGCCGAATTCAGGGAAATATTCGCTGCCGTGTGGCGCGGTTTTGAAGAAGACGAAGAATTGTTGCCGTGTCCTTTTTGTGGAGGCAAGGCGTTGCCTGACGGCTGGCGTGCCCATGGCGGCGCTTCGGGGCCTGCCTGTGACCAATGCGGTGCAACCGCATGGGCGGCTTATACCTGGAATACCCGCATATCCATTTCCTTGGAGGAAAACACGGAAGACGGTTCTGCCGATCAGTCAGAAAAAACGGCTTCAATGTAAAGATTCCGGGGGGCGATGAAAAGGATGTGGCCTGCGATCAGCAGGATTTTTGTATACTGTTTTCCTGCTTTGGCAAGACCTGTTTTTGTAACGGATTGTAAAACAACAATAATTTTTTACACTTCGAAGGGAATCAACTAGAATCTATCCTTTAGACAAATAATGTAAACATCAGGATTCCTTTTGCAGGGATTGTTGCTGTTTAAACGTTTTCAAAAGATGAAGCTTTTAAAGTCTCCCTATCTGACGGTTTATATATCCCTCCTGACTTCTCTTTCGGCTTTCTTGAGCTGGATTATTCTCGACTACCATTATATGGTCGATTATTTCGTGGAGGAAAACGGTCCTGTTGAAAACGTCACACTGGTCGCCTATGTCGTTGGCTTGGCGGCCATTTTGTATTATGGCCGGAATGTCCTTTTTGTCCGGACGCGTCTGGCACTCACCATTATGCTTTCTTACATGTTCATGCGTGAAGCGGACATGCACAAGTGGCTGAACGGCCTCTCCATTTTAAAAATCAAATTCTGGCTTTCCGGTGAAATTCCCTTGATCGACAAATTCTGGGCGGTCGTCATTCTTGCCCCGGTGTTATGGATGATCTGTTATTTCCTGAAAAATTATGCGCGGCAGGTCTGGACGGATTTCTGGCGCAGGGAAAGTTACGCCATCGGTATCTTTGCATTTCTGGCCGTTCTCGTCATTTCAAAGATATGTGACCGTTCACTGAACATGATGACTGAAATGTGGGGATGGCAGTTTGACATATGGCTGAAGGCACTTGTGACGGCTCAGGAAGAGTTCCTTGAGTGTATATTGCCCGTCCTTGTCATGATCTCGGTATTGCAATACCGGCAGGCGCATGAATGGAAACCGTCTTATGTCGAATCACCGTTATATTCCCTGTATCTGGTTATTCTGACTTCCCTGACGGCAATCATTTTATGGGCTGTTTTGCCGAGTGCCGATATGCTGAAATTCGTTGAAGAAAACGGGACCGTTGAAAACCTGACCCTGTTTTTCTATGCGGTAGCCATTCTTTTCGTGGTTTTCGGATCCATTCAGGCCAGATTTTCAACCAAGCTGGCCACGATCATCATGCTCGCTTACATGTTCATGCGCGAAGCGGATTGGCATAAGGCGATCAGCAGCGAAAGCATCCTGAAAATCAAGTTCTGGTTGAGTGGCGAGATCCCGGTGGCCGACAAATTGCTGGCGATTGCCATCCTGATACCCGTTGTCTGGATGCTGATCTATTTTATCTGGAACTATACGAAGTTATTCTGGAAAGCCGTATGGGAAGGGGAAGGGTATGCCATCAGCATTCTCATGTTCCTTTTTACGCTGGTGACATCCAAGATTCTGGATCGTTCGCTGAATATGCTGACCGAACTTTATCAGATGCATTTCCCGGAATGGCTCGTTGCCCTTCAGACGTCGCAGGAAGAATTCCTTGAATGTCTCTTGCCGATTCTGATCATCGTGGCGATTGTTCAGTACAAACGCAGCAGAAACATTTTTGCCTGGTCATGAAATCTGATTGGTTCCAGAGGCGTATGGTCTGGAATGTTTCTGGAAAAGACGAACAAAATGGCTGGTTAAGACAATTTTTTGTGGATAGAAGGAAGAAAGAGGCCGTTTAATTGTAATAAGCGGACAGGTGTAAAAAAATAGTGTGTCATTGATGGACTTTATTGCTAACATATATACCCGTAAAAAGAAGTAACCCTTCTCTATGCGCACAAGTCGTGTTCACACCAAGAATACGCGTTTGAAACGGGCCATCAAGCAACTGCATCAGACAACGCAGGTTGCCAGCCCGGGCAGAGCTGTAGTGAGAGTCTGCACCTGCCATTTGCGCTTATGTATGAGTCATTCAGTGAGAATTGCCCGGCCGACCGCAGGGCGAATGGCACCGATAAAGTGGTCAACACGCACAGATTAGGACAAGAGAAACGTTATATGAGTGAACGTAAAAAATGCTACCGTTTGCAGGTGGCCGATAGTCTTTACCGTTTTATAGAAGAAGAAGCACTTCCCGGTTCCGGAATAGACAGCGATACTTTTTGGCGGGGGTTTGATGCCATCGTCCATGAAATGGGCCCGAAAAACCGCGAATTGCTGGCAGAACGGGAATATTTGCAGGAAGAACTGGATAACTGGCATCGCCTGAATCCTGGCCCGGTCAAGGATATGTCCGCCTACAAGGCATTCCTTTCCGATATCGGATATCTGGTTCCGGTTCCGGCCGATGTCAAAATCAATCCGAAAAATATCGATTCCGAAGTTTCCACACAGGGCGGCCCCCAACTCGTCGTTCCATTGACGAATGCGCGTTACGTATTGAACGCCGTCAATGCCCGTTGGGCAAGCCTGTATGACGCCCTTTATGGTACGGATGCCATCAGTGAAGAGGATGGAGCTACCCGCGGAAAGGCATACAATCCCGTCAGGGGCCGCAAGGTCATCGCCTATGCACGCAAGCTGCTGGACGAATTCATCCCGCTGGTTTCCGGCTCTCATCTTGATGCCGTAAGGTATTACATCAAGGACAAGAAGCTCGCCGTCACAATGAAAGACGGTTCGGAAACGACCATCAAACAGCCGGAATGGCTGGCTGGATACACAGGCAATCCTGAAAATCCGGCATCGCTCCTGTTCAAGCAGAATTACATGCACATGGATCTTCAGTTTGACAAGAACGATCCGATCAGTGCAGATGATCCTGCCGGTATCCGCGACATCATTATGGAAGCGGCAACGACGACCATTCTGGATTGTGAAGACGCTGTCGCAGCCGTCGACGCTGAAGACAAGGTCGTCATTTACCGCAACCTGCTGGGTGTCGTAAAAGGAGATCTGGAAGAGTCCGTTGCCAAGAACGGCGGCACGTTTGTGCGTCGGTTGAACAAGGACCGTGAATATCAGTCCGTCAACGGTGAAAAATTCGCGTTACCTGGCCGCAGTCTTCTGTTTGTCCGTAATGTCGGTTTGTTGATGAACAATCCTGCCATTCTGGATGAAGATGAAAACGACATTTTCGAAGGCATTCTCGATGCCCTCGTGACGACCCTGATCGTCAAACGCGACCTGGATA
>JAEYIG010000075.1 GCA_023409175.1 Pseudomonadota bacterium | reverse complement strand
GTTGAACTGATCAAGCGTCACCGTAATCCGGGCAGCAATCCGGAAAACCTCGACGCGCGTGCAACCCGTGGCATTCACTTGTCGATCAACGGTATTGCTGCAGGCATGCGCAATACGGGTTAATCTTTCCGACAAACATGACCGACTCTGTCGCATCCGGCTCCCCATCGTCCCAAAACGGTCGGGAGCCGTTTTATTTCGAGCGTGACGGGGATTTTATCGTCACTCTTTTCCTGAACCGTCCTGAAAGCCTTAATGCTTTGACGGCAGAGATGTGGCAACTGTTCCATCAGGCCATTCTGGATTTGTCCGCTGACGATTCATTGCGCTGTATCGTGATAAAAGGCTCTGGAGGAAAAGCCTTTTCTTCCGGCTGCGACATTCGCGAATTCGGCAAAGTCAGGTCGAACAGCGAACAGGCACGGGCATATGGGAAAGTCATGCACGAGACCCTGTCCGCACTCCGGAACTGTCCAGTCCCTCTCGTTGCCGCCATTGAAGGGATCTGTGTCGGTGCAGGGCTTGAAATTGCCTCGACTTGCGACTTCAGGATTTGCAATGAATCGGCCCGGTTCGGCGCTCCCATCAAAAATCTGGGGCTTGTCATGGCCTACCCGGAACTGGAACCCCTGATTGAACTGGCCGGAAAAGACGTCGTTGCCGAAATACTGCTGGAAGGCCGTATTTTCGACGCCTATGAAGCGAAGGAAAAACGGCTTGTCACCCGGGTTGTTCCAGAGGGGCAATTTGACTTATCCGTCAATGATACGGTGTGCCGTATCGTTTCAGGCGCGCCACTCGCTGCACGGTGGCACAAGAAATTCATCCGCAAACTGAAGCAGTCCTCCCAGATCAGCATAGATGAAAACGATGAATGTTTCGAGTGCTTCGATACGGAAGATTACCGGACAGGATGCGCGGCGTTCCTCAATCGGGAGCGTCCGGACTTCAAGGGTAAATAAGCAGTAAAAAAGGCGTGAATGATTCACGCCTTTTCTGTTTCCGTCACGAGCAGGAACCTTATTGGGGACTCTCGTGTTTGAGATGTTTGGACAGGAAAATGCTTTGCCCGACCACGAAAAGGAACATCAGTCCCATTCCGCCGAAGAGCTTGAAGCTGACCCAGGTCGCCGTTTCATAACCGCCCCAGAACGCGACATACAGGTTCAGGACGCCCATGACTGCGAAGAAAACGATCCATGCGATATTCAGTTTCTTCCAGACCGGATCGGGCAACTGGACTTTCTTTTCCATCATGCCTCTGATCAGGTTTTTCTTGAAAACCAGTGAAGCGATCAGCAAGGCACCACCAAAAAGCCAGTACAGGACGGTCGGTTTCCACTTGATGAATTCCTCGCTTCCGAAATAAATGGTCGCCCCACCGAAAACGGTGATCACGATCAGGGATACCCATAGTGTCGCCTCGATTTTTTTCCTTCTGACCAGCAAATAGACGATCTGCAAAACGCTTGCGAGAATGGCCAGTGCCGTTGCCAACAGGATAGGCACTGACGATTCGGGAATGTTATGTCCCGCTACGAAGATGGACAGGTACTTGTCCGCAATGGCTTGTGCCGTTGCGATATGGTTTTTTGCCCATGAAAAAGAACCGAAAAAAAGGATAACGGGAAACAGATCGAAAAGAAATTTCATTTTTCACTAATCACTTGTCAGAAGATTCTGCCGGTTTCGGTAGCGGGTCGAATCGCAAGGCAGCAGAATTAATACAATAACGCCGTCCCGTTGGAGGCGGACCGTCGTCAAAAACATGCCCCAGATGGGCATCACAAATGGCACAGATAACTTCTGTACGGACCATGCCCAACGAAATATCGACCTTTTCTTTGACATTTTCCGGGTCGATCGCTTCAAAAAAACTCGGCCAGCCACAGCCGGCGTCAAATTTCGTGTCGGAAATAAACAGGGGCGTTCCGCAATTCACACAGGTATAGACCCCTGTCTCATTATGATCCCAGTACTCGCCGGTAAATGGCGGTTCCGTCGCGGCCTGTCTTGTCACGGCATACGCTACCGGAGAAAGCTGCGCTTTCCATTCGGCATCGGTCTTTTCAACTCTAGGTTTGCTCATAATCGCTCCTTACAGGATATTGAACTCTTTTCAATGGAAATGACAGATTACTGGTTCCAGAAATTTCAGCTATCAGATTTGTTAATAAAAGTGAGTTCAGTCCTGACAAGCATACCCTATTTTAAATAATGAGATCGAAAACAGCCATGGATTCGACATGAGAAGTATGGGGGAACATATTGATGACCCCGGCCATTTTCAGCCGATAACCGCCTTCCGTGACCAGAATGCCGGCATCCCGCGCCAGAGTCGACGGATTACAGGAAACATAAACGATCCTTTTTGGCTTGTACCGGGTATGTTTTTCATCCAGGTCGGCAATTGCCTGACACACCGCCGCGGCGCCATCCCGGGGCGGATCGATCAGGATGCGGTCGAACTGCCCGAGACCGACCCAGTTTTCAGCCGTCATCTCAAACAGATTGCTGGTCGAAAACCTCGTCTTCCCTTCAAGGCCGTTCAATATGGCGTTTTCCTGCGCACGTCTGGTCAGTGTTTCGCTGCCTTCAATACCGATGACTTCTTTTGCCAGCCGTGCAATCGGCATGGAAAAA
>JAEYIG010000032.1 GCA_023409175.1 Pseudomonadota bacterium | reverse complement strand
CGATATATCCGGCGGACGCATTGATGAACGTCCTTGGAACGGCTGCAAGGCTCGTGAACAGGGCGAACTGCGTGGCAGTATAGCGCTCGTCCGTCGTCGTCGCGATATAAGCCACAAAAGCCGCCGTCCCGAGACTTACGCCAAACGCCTCGAAACCGATCACGGCAGCCAGCAATACCGGATTGGCGCCTTCCAGGGACATCCAGGAAAACCCCAGAATGGCCAGTGCCTGTACCGCCCCGAAAACCCATAATGCCCTGTTGATGCCCAACCCGATGATCCATATGCCGCCCAGCAAGCCACCAATGAGACTCGCCCAGAATCCGGTCGTCTTGGCAATGACGCCAATCTGGGTCATCGTGAATCCCAGATCAAGATAGAATTTGGTCGCCAGCGCCGTTGCCAGACTGTCGCCAAGTTTGTACAGGAAAATGAAGGACAAAATGAACAGGGCACTTTTCCAACCCGCACGTCCGATAAATTCGGTAAAAGGCAGAACAACCGCTTCACGGATCGTTTTCGGAGGGGCACCATGGATTTCAGGTTCACGAATGACGAGCGTGCACATCAGTCCGGGCAGCATGAAACAGGCCGTAATCCAGAAAACGCCTGACCAGCTCATCATGTCGGCCAGAATGAGCGACAAGGCACCCGGAACCATTCCGGATACGCGGTAGGCATTCACATGAATCGCACTGCCGAGCCCCTGTTCCTCATCCGGCAGCAATTCCCGCCTGTACGCGTCCACCACGATATCCTGACTCGATGAGAGAAAAGCGATCACTGTTGTCAGAATAGCCACCAGCGTCAGCTCCGTGACCGGGTCAAGCCAGCCAAGAAAGCCGATGCAGACAAAAAGCAAAACCTGCGTCAGCGCCATCCATCCACGACGCCTTCCCAGCAATGGAAAGGAATACCTGTCCATCAATGGCGCCCACAGGAACTTCCAGGTATAGGGAAACATGACGAGGGCGAAAAGGCCGAGCGATTTGACGGAAAGCCCAGATTTTGACAGCCACGCCTGTAAAAGCGTCAACAGGATAAACAGGGGCAAGCCGGAAGAAAAGCCAAGGAATACGCAGATCAGCAAACGCGGATCGAATATGGCCTTCCACTTTTTATCGGATGACATTATTACCGTTCTGAATTGATTTTCTTCTGAAGCCTGAAAACAGCCAGACTGCCACGCCAGTTCGGCATGAACGTGACTGGTTTCCCGTCATGCAAAGCAACACAATCGATGACTTTCAAACCGACCAGTTCGGCCAGATTTTCAAAATCCTTAAGCGTCGCACATCGGAGATTGGGCGTGTCGTACCACTCATACGGCAATTCCAGCGAAACCGGCATTTTGCCGCCCATCAATGAGAAGCGGTGAGGCCAGTACGCAAAATTCGGGAAGGACACGATCGCTTCATTGCCAACACGCACGATCTCACGAAGCAATTCTTCCACATGTTGCATCATCTGTAGTGCGGAAAGGCATAAGACCGTATCGAAGGAATCATCCTTGAAGAAAGGAAGTCCTTTTTCAAGGCTGTGCTGAATGACACTGACACCCCGCAATACACACCCGGGTATTTTCACATCGTCGATTTCGACACCATATCCGGTACAGTTCTTCGTCATCTGGAGATATTCAAGCAATGCACCATCACCGCACCCCAGATCGAGCACATGCGCGCCATCCTTGACCCAGTTGGAAATGAAAGCAAGGTCTGCACGCAAATTTTTCAGTTTTGGCATATTCATGAGTGCTTGCCTCCGCAAATTTCCTGCCAGATATGCTCATAGTAAGACTTGACCACCTTGTGATAACGCTCATCTTCCAGCAGGAAAGCATCATGACCGTGAGGGGCGTCGATTTCCGCATACGTGACTTTTCTGCCGTTACTGACCAGTGAACGCACAATCGCACGGCTGCATTCCGGCGAAAACCTCCAGTCCGTCGTAAACGACGCCAGCAGATAATCCGCTTTGGTTCCAGCCAGAGCCTTGTCCAGATCGCCACCATACTGCGCGGCAGGATCAAAATAATCCAGCGCCCGGGTAATCAGCAAATACGTATTGGCATCGAAATAGGCCGAAAATTTCTCCCCCTGATAATGCAGGTACGATTCAATTTCGAACTCGACGCCATAACCGAACTTGTATTCTCCGGAGCGAAGGTCGCGTCCGAATTTTTCCGACATGTCGTCGTTTGACAGATAAGTGATATGACCGACCATGCGCGCGACGCGCAATCCGTTTTTGGGAACGACACCATGCGCATAAAAATCGCCGCCATGAAAATCCGGGTCTGTCAGAATGGCCTGGCGCGCGACGTCATTGAAAGCGATATTCTGTGCCGACAGGCGTGCTGTCGAAGCGATGATGACGGCATGGCGTACCCTGTCAGGATATCGCATCGTCCATGCCAGCGCCTGCATACCTCCAAGAGAACCGCCCATCACGGCGGCAAAACGGTCAATGCCCAAAGCGTCCGCCAATCTGGCCTGTGCATCAACCCAGTCTTCAACTGTCAGGACGGGAAAATCGGCCCCATAAGGTTTCCCTGTCACAGCATTGATATCCATCGGTCCGGTCGATCCGAAACACGATCCCAGATTATTGACCCCGATGACAAAAAACCGGTCCGTATCCACCGATTTTCCGGGACCGACCATGTTGTCCCACCAACCGGTGTCTTTAGGGTTGTCGGCATAATAACCGGCAACGTGATGTGACGCATTCAATGCATGGCAAACCAGCACGGCATTCGATTTATCCGCATTCAGTTCGCCATATGTTTCATATACCAGCGTGTAATCCGCAATCGACGCGCCACTCTGCAAAACGAGTGGCTCGGCAAAATGCATGGATTGTGGCGTAACGATTCCTACTGATGGCATGAATTTTCTGTCTTAATCGATGACCGTCAACCGGTAACGCAACGGTCATCCCGTTAACCTGTTCCTGAAATAAAACAAGCCCAATAGCGTCAGCATATCGGGCTTCTATCAAGCTCGCTTTAGCCGTATTTATTCAGGATCCCCTTTGCGCCCGCAAGCTGTCTCTTTCAAATCGGCGCAATGTTGCTAGCATAACGAAGTCACTTCATATCGTCAAACCGGCGTCCAGTCAGTAAAACATTATTTCCCCGACAAGTAAACCCTTCTTACCCCTCATCAGCAGTTTTCTCAAGCTGCAAATGCTTTACAGCCTCTTCAATTTCCGATTCTTCCACCAGCGTCAATACCTTGTCCACTTTCGGTTTCAGCAATGCCATATTGCTGGAAAGGATTTCCTGTTTGACATTCAAAAGCTGTGCAGGATGCATGGAAAATTCACGCAATCCCATGCCCAGCAACAAACGCGTCAAATGGGCATCCCCCGCCATTTCGCCACAAATCGAAACGGGTATTTTCGCCTTGTCCGCCGCCCAGATCGTCATTGACAACATTGTCAGGATTGCCGGATGCAAGGGATTGTAGAGATGGGCCACTTCAGGATCGACCCTGTCAATTGCCAAGGTGTATTGGATCAGGTCGTTTGTGCCTATTGAAATGAAATCGAGACGGGAAGTGAACATCGGCAATCCCAGAATGGCCGCAGGCACTTCAACCATCGCCCCGATCTGGATTTCTTCGTCAAATTTCTTGTTGGCCGCCCTGAGCTGGGCCTTGGCTTCTTCAATGAAAGCCAGCGTCTGGTCGATTTCGAAGGCATGCACCAGCATCGGGACAAGCAGTTTTACGGGACCGAAAGCGGAAGCACGTAAAATGGCCCGTAATTGGGCGAGGAAGAGGTCAGGTTCCGCAAGACAATAACGAATGGCCCGTTTTCCCAATGCCGGATTCAGGGTACTCGTTTCAGGTATGCCGAGCGGTTTGTCGGCCCCGATATCAATCGTCCGGATCGTTACCGGACGACCTTTCATGAGTGTCACCGCTTTTTTATAGGCCTCGAACTGCTCTTCCTCACCCGGAATCCGGCTGATATTGCCATTACGTCCCATGAAAAGGAATTCCGAACGGAAAAGACCAATTCCGGCTGCCCCGTTTTCAAGCGCCGCCTTGCAATCGTCCGGAAATTCAATGTTGGCAAGAAGCGAAACCGGCGTTCCATCAAGGGTAACTGTCGGCATCTTTTTCAGGCGGCTCAGTTTTTTCCGGGCTTTTGCCTGTGCTGTCTGTTTTGCACGGTATTGTTCCAGGACGACAGACGTCGGATTGACGATAACGATTCCGGCATCCGCATCGACAATCAGCCAGTCATCCTGCCTGATAAGGGACAATGCGCCGGCCAGGCCGAAAACAGCAGGCGTGTCGATACTGCGGGCGACAATGGCAGCATGCGAATTACGTCCCCCGATTTCTGAAACGAAGCCACTGAACGTATCGTCCCTGAACTGAAGCATATCCGCCGGAGAAATATCGTAAGCGACAACAATCATGTCGATCCGTTCACCGTCCGGTTCGACATTGGCCGGAGTGAAATCGGTCTGCGTGCCGGTCAGCACTTTCATGATCCGTTCGGCAACCTGCTCGATGTCCGCTTTCCGTTCCCTCAAATAGGGATCTTCAATATTGTCGAACCGTGCCGACAGCTCTTCAATCTGGGTCAGAAGAGCCCATTCGGCATTGTACCGGCGTGTCCTGATGATATTGAAAGGCTCTTTCGAAATCATCGAATCGGCCAGGATCATGGCATGGACATCCAGAAAGGCACCCAGTTCGACCGGTGCATCCTGTGGCAGCGTGGTCCAGATGGTTTCCAGCTCTTTCTGAACCGTATCGAGAGCATTCTGCAGACGAAGGACTTCTGCCTCGACCTTTTCCTGAGGCACAAGATAATGTCGGGTATCCATGGCTGCACGGGCGACAAGATGTGCCCGGCCTATGGAAATGCCGCGTGAAACCGATATTCCGAAGAGTGCGAAAGATGCCATATTTTTACCGGCCTGCATTCAATTATTCCGCTTCACCAAACTTGTTGTTGACCAGCTTTTTCAGGGCATCCATGCATTCTTCTTCATCTATGCCGTCAGTTTCAAGGAGAACCTTGGAACCCTTTCCTGCGGCCAACATCATGACCCCCATAATCGATTTTGCATTGATGCGCTGATTGTTGCGTGTCATCCATACCTCGCAACTATACTTGGAAGCCAGTTGCGTCAGTTTGGCGGATGCCCGGGCATGCAAGCCCAGTTTATTAATGATTTCCAGTTCCGTCTGTACCATATTCGTATTAATGAGATTAAACCGCAAGCAGACGAAGGTTCTGCTTATAAACAATGCATTCGACTATTTCCGTGAAAAACATCCCATCGTGTTTACTTGGATGTACTGTCCTCACAGGGATCAATACGGACAGCGCCGTTTTTCCCGCCGGACAAGGCCTTTTCAATAACCGTTTCCAGATCGTTCTGCCTGTATGTAATTGCTCTTAACAGCATAGGCAGGCTGACGCCGGTCAGGACCTGAACCTTGTTTTCGGCCGAGAGCTGATGACAGCAATTGGAAGGAGTGCCGCCAAGAACATCCGTCAGGACCAATACACCAGCTCCATCGTCGAGACGCCTGATCGCTTCAATCGCGATCCTGTTGACCTCGCAAATGTCCTGGTCAGGCTTGACATCAATCGCCTCAATACGTCCCTGCTCACCTTCAAACAGGTGCATTGCAGTCGTCATGAACGCGTCTGCCAGAGGCTCATGCATAAGAAGGAGTATCCCTACCATCTCGTTCCATTATCAGTCAAAGAAAACGTCCGGATGACGTTCAATTATGATTAAAAGCCAGCAACCTGAGTGATTAGACACTGAAAACGCTGACATATTCAGTACATTGTAATGAATTAAGTCTTTCGGTCAAACCGTTTTTTCAAGCTCATCCATAAACATTTTCGCTACATCAAACCCGGACTGGCTTGTGATTTCCGCAAAACAGGTCGGACTGGTCACGTTCACCTCGGTCAGCCAGTCTCCGATAATATCGAGGCCGACAAGGAACAATCCTCTTTCCGCCATTAACGGAGCAAGCGTTTGGGCGATTTCCATATCCCTGTGCGACAGCGCCTGAGCCCTTCCCAGACCACCTGCCGCCAGATTGCCCCGTATCTCGCCATTCTGTGGAATACGGGCCAAAGCAAAGGGCACGACTTTCCCATTGATCAGCAAGACCCTTTTGTCCCCTTTGGCGATCTCGGGAATATATTTCTGCATCATGACGGTTCTGTTACCGTTTTCCGTCAGTGTTTCAATAATCGCGCCAAGATTGATGCCATCCACCCTGACACGAAACACGCCTGTGCCCCCCATTGCGTTCAGGGGTTTCAAAATAACGTCATGGTGTTCCTGATGAAAAGCGCGCAACCTGCCTTCGTCTGACGTGACCAGCGTCGGGACAATGAATTCGGGAAACTGCGCAATCGTCAGTTTTTCGTTATGGCTGCGGATCGCTTCAGGACGGTTGAAAACCTTCGCGCCCTTTTTCTCGGCCAGTTCCAGAAAATATGTCGAATTCACGTATTCGACATCGAAGGGAGGGTCCTTCCGGACAATCGTGGCATCGAATGTTTCCAGCTTCCGCATACCGGTTTCGACAACCCTGAACCAGTCTCCATTCTCCTTGCCGGTCAACTCGATACGGGACACCTTGACCGTCACTTCATCTTTATCCAGAGAAAAATCACCCTGTTCAAACGCGAAAATCCGGTGTCCACGTTTTGCCGCTTCCGCCATCATGGCGAAAGTGGAATCCTTTTCAATCTTGAACTCGCAAAGCGGGTCCGCAAAAAAAGCAAGTTCCATATTTTTCCGTCAAGCCTGCATTTCAGGATCGGTTCTTTCCAGCTCAATGGAAGCCGCCAGAAGCGCCAGCCGAGCGACGACACCATACATATAAAAACGGTTCGGTGCCGCCGTTCCCGGTTCGGCACTCCTGTCCGGTATCGTATGCTGTTGCGCAAAGGCCAGCGGAACGAAATGCGCGCCCGGGGCATTGAGGTTTTCGTTGATGTCCCGTTTTTCATTGACCCGATAAAAGCCACCGACAACATACCGGTCAATCATGTAAACGACCGGTTCCGCCACAGCTTCATCCACCCGTTCGAAAGAATGGACGCCTTCCTGGATGATCACGTCGCGAACCTGCAAGCCTTCCTTGACGACAGCCATCTTGTTACGCTGTTTGCGGTTCAGGTCCCTGACTTCACTGGCATCCGTCACCGTCATGATGCCCATGCCATAGGTTCCGGCATCGGCTTTCACGATAACGAACGGTTTTTCCTTGATACCGTACTGTTTGTATTTCCGGCGTATTTTCGTCAGGACGGAATGGACACTGGCGGCCAGACACTCTTCCCCTTCATGTTCGCTGAAATTGACATGGCTGCATTTCGAGAAGAACGGGTTCAACAACCATGGGTCGATCCCCAGCATTTTCGAGAACCGTTTGGCAACGTCGTCATAGGCGGCAAAATGGTTGCTCTTGCGCCGGACAGTCCATCCGGCATGAAGCGGCGGGAACAGGCTCTGTTCATAAACGTTCTTCAATATTTCAGGCGTTCCCGAAGAAAGGTCGTTATTTAACAGGATCGTACACGGATTGAAGTCATCGACACCCACACGGCGCCCGTTATTGATGCGTTTCAACGGCTCCATCATCAACTTCGTGCCATCCGGCAACGTCAATGGTGTCGGTTGCTTGATGTCTTCAGAAAGCGACCCGATCCGCACGTCCAGACCCGTCTGGCGCAAAATCTTGATCAGGCGGGCTATATTTTGCAGATAATATGTGTTGCGCGTATGGTTTTCCGGAACCAGAAGCAGGTTCTTTGCATCGGGACAATACTTTTCAATGGCAGCCATCGTTGCCTGAACGGCCAGCGGCAACATTTCAACCGACAGATTGTTGAACCCGCCGGGGAACAGGTTGGTATCGACGGGAGCCAGCTTGAAACCTGCATTTCTCAAATCGACCGAACAATAAAAAGGCGGCGTATGATCCTGCCACTCCAGTCTGAACCATCTTTCAATGGCAGGAGTCGAATCGATAATCGTTTTTTCCAGCTCAAGAAGCGGGCCGTTCAACGCAGTAACCAAATGGGGAACCATAAAAATCCTTCAATACACAAGCAATGCTAAATTGGACAATTTCAGATGATAACGCATCAGGAAACCGGCCTGTTGTTGACGCTCAGTTATTTGTAACTGTATCTCATTTTCTGCAGGTATCAAAATGATGTGCAGACACGGATGTGACGTTTTTGAAAGGACCCGAAGAGCATGTAAAACACTCACCCCCCAGAGTCCGGCCGGAAACGATGCCATCGGGAAACTTATATACTAACCTTAATTGAAAAATATTGTTGAGCCGGCCTAAGAAACCGGCAGTTATACAAACATATTCTGCATTTATTCTTGTCGAGTGCGTAAAAAAGTCACGTTTATCACAACATGGAACTGAATCATGTCGTCAAAATGGACTGACCCGTTCAAAATCCTTTAATATTGTGGCGTCTGTCCCAAAAAATCGTTCAAATATTCTTTTTCCGGCAAAGGAGATGCAATGAGTAAAAAAATACTGGATGAACTTCAATCGAAACTGGGGCAGATCATGGAAAGCTCCCCTGCAAAAGATATCGAACGAAACGTTCGCGCCATTCTGACCCAGGCCGTATCCAGACTGGAACTGGTCACCACTGAAGAATATGAAGTCCAGAAGCTGATCATCGTCCAGTTGCAAAACCGGATCGACATGCTGGAAAAACGCCTGTCCGACCTTGAAAACCGGATGCATCATTCTGAAAGTGGTACCTCTTCGTCCGATAAAAAATGAGTCTTGCCATTCTCAAAAGCCGTGCGCTGGCGGGTATGGATGCGCCTGAAGTCACCGTCGAGGTACATCTGGCCAATGGATTGCCTTCATTTACGATAGTCGGACTGGCAGAAACGGAAGTCAAGGAAGCAAAAGACAGGGTGAGGGCTGCCATCCAGAATGCAAAATTCGAATTTCCGGCCAGACGGATCACGGTCAATCTGGCACCCGCCGATCTGCCCAAGGAATCCGGACGGTTTGACTTGCCCATTGCACTGGGTATCCTTGCTGCATCGAAACAGATCAGCCCGGATCATCTGGACAAGTACGAATTTGCAGGCGAACTGTCATTATCCGGCGAATTGCGCCCTATCCGTGGTGCACTGGCCATGTCGTTTGCCATCGCAAGGTCGAACGGCCATTCGGCAAAACAGGGTTTTGTCCTGCCTGCGGCGAATGCCGAAGAAGCGGCTTTTGTCCGGGACCTCACCATCCTGCCTGCGCAAAGCCTTCTGGATGTCTGTGCCCACCTGAATGCATTGCCCGCCAGTTCCCTGCTCTCTCCTTATGAGTCCCGTGACGGAAACATTCGTCCCGTTTATCCCGACTTCGACGAGGTAAAGGGCCAGCAAAAAGCCAAAAGGGCGCTTGAAGTCGCTGCGGCAGGAAATCACAGCATTTTGATGAGCGGACCTCCCGGAACCGGCAAGACGATGCTGGCTTCACGTTTTCCGGGAATATTGCCGCCCATGACGGAAGAAGAGGCCATTGAATCGGCGGCGATCTCATCCATTACCGGAAAATTTCAGGCGTCCCAGTGGAAAACGAGACCTTTTCGCTCTCCGCATCACACGGCTTCTGCGATTGCCCTGATCGGAGGCGGCGGTTCGCCCCGTCCAGGAGAAGTTTCACTTGCCCACCGGGGCGTGCTGTTCCTGGATGAACTCCCTGAATTCGACCGGCATGTCCTTGAAGTGCTCCGTGAACCGCTTGAATCCGGTCATATCGTCATTTCTCGTGCGGCACGTCAGGCGGATTTTCCCGCCCGTTTCCAGTTGATCGCGGCCATGAACCCGTGTCCTTGCGGTTATCTTGGCCACCCTTCCGGAAAATGCCATTGCACACCGGATGCCGTTGCCCGGTACCAGCGAAAAATATCCGGCCCTCTGCTTGACCGGATTGATATCCAGATACAGGTCAATGCCCTGAAACAGGAAGAACTGTCGAAACAGCCACCGGGAGACTCATCCGAAACGATTGCCCAACGTGTCCGCGAAGCCCATCGGATCCAGCTCGACCGGCAGGGGAAAGCGAACAATCTGTTGGGCACAAAAGAGATAGACGAATTCTGCAAACTGGACCAATCCGGAGAAAATCTGCTGAAAGAAGCGATGAACCGTTTCATGTGGTCTGCCCGTGCCTATCACCGGATATTAAAAATCGGCAGGACAATTGCCGATCTCGCACAAACCGTTAACATCAAACAAGAACACATTGCAGAAGCCATACAATATAGAAGGACATTACGTGAAACCTGACTGCCGACTTTAAAGGTGATCCGGCTTGTCACAACAGAAAGGAGAAAAATATGCTGGTAATATTCAAGTCCAAAGCAGGCGGAGACATCATCATGTTTGAAGAAAACGCCAAACAGATTCTTGATCTCCTGGGAAAAGATGTCGAAAAAGGCATCATTACGGCTGAGCAGACTTCAGACGCCATCGTCAAGCTGGAAAATGAAATCGAACGCCGGAAACTGATGGAGGCGGAGGAAAAGGCCGAACGCGAACGGATCAAAAAAGAAGAACAGGAGCGAAAAGAAAAAGAAGAGTCTGACGAAGAAAAAGACAAGGAAAAAGACAAGGATTCGATTGAGCGGCAAAAAGAAGCCATCCGGCCTGAACCCCCAGTCAGTTTTTCGGCACGAACCTATCCTTTCATGCAACTGTTAAAAGCGGCAAACAAAAAGAAAAAAGACATCTGGTGGGGGGTGTGAGAATTAAAAATTCGCATAAATGGGTTCAAATGGGCAAGTTTGGTGTACGCTACGGTATCTTTTGATCTGTTTGACAACATTTTTGTAAAATAGCAAAAGATTATTGCGCGACAACCTGACAGGCATTACGAAATGATTTTCAGAAACTTGACCCGATATAAATCCCTTTTGACTTTTTTTCTCATCGCATCACTGGCGTCTGTACTGACGGGCTGTGCACGTCCCAATGACGAGGATATGGTGGAAATGCTCACAGACGCCTACAAGTGCAAATGGCTCAAGGTGGATGAGTACAAAAAAACCGATTCATTGCCTGGCCTGTGGACGTACGTTGCCCAATACGATTTCGAACTGACTTTCACAGACGGTCAGGCTGGCGCACAGAAATTCATGAAAGGCCTGTATAACACGGTTCCGGGTGAAACCGACTGGCAGAAAGTCCTCCAGAACCCGAATGCGCGCGCCTATCTCCGCGATACCTGTACGCCGGCGGCCCAGAAAATCCTGGAACTGGTTGCCGTCCAATCTTATACACAACTGGCCGACAAGAAGAACACCACTGTCAAGATTCCATTATCCGTCCCTCTTTCCGGATGGGCGGAAACCACTTCAGGCCGGGGAGGCTGGATCATGGATATCCGACGTGACAAGGTCAAGGAAATCAAGGTCTGGACTGAACCGATCAAACGCGCCGACCTGACTTCAAAGATAACGGCCAAAGAAAAAACAAAGAAATAAAGCTTTTCATCTCATCTACAGCCGCCCGCTTTTATCGATGTCCAGCATAAAAGCGGGCGGTTCGATTTTATGCCCCAATACCATCACCTTGAACAATTCACCCATTTCAGCCGGCGACAGCAACTTTTGAACAGCCTGTAATTGTTCCTCATGGCTATCCTTCATTTCTCCCGAATCAACCGGAAACGTATCCAGCAAACCGGCAGCCAACAGAAATGATGCCTGGGATGCATAGCAAATCACGTCAAGCCCATTATCGGATGCGGTTTGCGCCACTCCTGTAAAATCGACATGAGAAGTCACATCCTGAAGCCCTGGAAGAAAAAAAGGATCGGCATTCGACCTATGCCTGAAATGGCACATCAATGTACCGGTGTTCCTGTCCCGATGATAATACTCGTGAGCCGGGAATCCGTAATCAATCATCAGTGCCGCTGAATGAGCACCGCGGGTCATCATCTCTGAAAGCGATTTCATGAATCCATATGCGTGAATATGAATTTCCGTCAGATATCCGACAGGAAGATTGTCATGTTCGGCAATGGCTTGATGAATGGCACGCGCAAGAAACCCATCGCAGGGCCTGTCGGCAAATACCAGTCGATTGTCCTCAACCGATACGCCCACCTCATGCCACCCGCTTTCTTTTTTCCTGACCAGACAGACCGGCATGGCGTCCAGCACTTCATTTGCAAGAATCACTCCATCAAACCGGTCAGGCAATGTCGTCAGCCATTCGACATTATCAAATCCCGAGAGGGTTTCCTGCTGCCTTTGTCGCAACTCGGAAGACAATTCAAGAATCCGGTATTTTTCGATGTTGACGCCGGCTCTGGCCATTTCCGTCAGGACATCGAATGCCAGCTTACCTGTTCCGGCACCCGGTTCAAGGATGTTGCCGCCCGTCTGCTCAAGCAATGGCACGATGGCCCGCGCCAGCGTCCGGCCATACAAACCTGTCATTTCGGGAGCCGTCACAAAATCGCCCGATTCGCCCAGCTTGCACAAGCCACCACTGTAATAACCCGACACCGGGGTATACAGGACCTGCTGCATATAATCCGCAAACGGTATCCATCCGGATTTCTTTTCGATATCTTCCCGGATCCGGTATTCCAGTGAAGCGGATATGGTGAGTAAATCGGATGAAATGTCAGTCGAATTCATATCTCATGAAAAAAGTGGCAGTATGGTTGAAGAATTTGCTGCAGCAAATCGACAGGATGGACATAACTTTACCGTCAATCATATGGAAATATAAAGCGATCGTTTATGATTCGCGTACAATTTCATTATCACGTCCAATCGCAATCAAGACCGGAATTCTCAAATAACAGGCATGAACGAAAAACGACAGAAAATCGCTATCGTAACCGGCGCCGCGCGCCGGATCGGGCGTGTCATTGCCCTTACTCTCGCAAAACATGGATGGGATGTTGCCGTCCACTACCGTTTCTCTGAAGCCGAAGCAATAGTGACAGCTGAAGATATCCGGAAAATGGGTCGACATTCCATAGCCCTCCATTGCGATTTGACTGATGAAACAGCCGTCAATCAGTTGCTGAACCAGGTTGAAGATTCGTTGGGGACACCGACTTGCCTTGTCAATAACGCTTCTGTTTTTGAACACGACAGCGTAACCGATTTTTCGGCACATGCGCTCGACTTCCACATGCGCACCAACCTCACCGCTCCGATTCTGCTGTCAAGGGCGCTTTATGCAATGACGCCGGAAGGATCGCAATCTGTCGTTATTAACCTGCTCGACCAGAAACTGGATAACCTGAACCCGAGCTTTCTGTCCTATACCCTGTCAAAGGCGGCACTGAATACGGCAACCACCTTGCTGGCACAGGAACTGGCTCCCAAGCTTCGCGTTGTCGGAATTGCTCCGGGGATCACTCTCGTTTCGGGTGAACAGACAGAACAGGATTTCATGATCGCCCACAAGAACACGCCTCTGGGACGCTCCAGCACGCCGGAAGATATCGCCGAAACCGTCTGCTTTATTGTCAATTCCCCGGCCATTACCGGAACCACCATCATTGTCGATGGCGGACAACATTTAATTCCCCTCTCGCAGGATGTCATGTTTGTCGCTAAAATGAGCGCACAAAACAATTCGTAATCTCATGCATACACTTCTTCACCCAAAACTTAAAGACTGTCGTCGCCTCTTTTTGCAGAACTACGAAGTCCCCGTCAAAATCGGCGTTTACGATTTCGAAAAAAAAGGCGCACAACGCCTGTTGATCAACGTCGACCTGTATATCCCGCTGGCGATATCGACGCCAGTCAACGACCAGCTCGTCGAAGTGGTCGATTATTCGTTCATACGTGACACGCTCTGTGAACGTACCTCGAAAGGCCACATCAACCTCCAGGAAACCCTTTGCGACGACGTGGCCAAAATGCTGCTTGCCCATCCGCATGTCAAGGCAGTCCGTGTCTCTTCCGAAAAACCGGACGTCTATGAAGACTGTGACAGCATCGGCGTGGAAATTTTCCGTTTCAAAGACGAAGACTGACGTCCATTGTCTGGATAGAAAAATGGTCACACGCAGGCAATTCTTAAGAGCGGGCTTTGAAAACAACAAGCTGACGAAGCGGCTTTACCGGGAAGTCGGCAAAGCGATCGGAGATTTCAACCTCATCGAAGAGAACGACAAGGTCATGGTATGCATTTCGGGGGGAAAGGACAGTTTCGCCCTTCTCGACATACTTGTCGTACTCCAGTCGAGGGCTCCCATCCATTTCGATATCGTTGCCGTCAATCTGGATCAGCAACTTCCCGGATTTCCGACGGACATCCTTCCTGCGTATCTGGAAAAGAAACAGGTGCCCTATCACATAGAAGTGCAGGATACCTATAGCATTATCCAGCGCCTGATCCCGGAGGGCAAGGCGGTTTGTTCACTCTGCTCACGACTTCGGCGGGGCATACTTTATAAAGTCGCCAGTGAACTCGGCGCGACAAAAATCGCCCTGGGCCACCATCGTGACGACGTGCTGGAAACCTTTTTCCTGAACCTGTTTTTCGGCTCCAAGCTGAAAAGCATGCCTCCCAAACTGAAATCCAAAGACGGAAAACATATCGTCATCCGCCCCTTGATCAACGTAAAAGAAACCGATCTGGAAAAATTTGCCGAGATGCAGCAGTACCCCGTCTTTCCGAAAAACCTCTGCGGGGCAAAAGAAAACGTCCAGCGCCAGCATATCAAGACCATGCTCCGTGAGTGGGGAAAGCGTTATCCCGGAAGGATCGAGAATATTTTTTCCTCACTTTCCACCGTCGTTCCGGCTCATTTGATGGACAGGAACCTATTCGATTTCAATCAGTTAAGTACAGAATCATCGGATGAAGACGAGGCGTTCTAGTATACTGAAAAACTGACTTCTCAGCTTTTCCTCACTTTTTTCAGAAGCGCTGTAGTCGAGCGGTCAAACTCGAATGCAATCGCTTCGACCTTTCCACCGTAAGCAAGTACTTCCTTACCTTCAGGAATGGCACTGACGTCGTAATCGCCCCCCTTGGCATAGATATCGGGTTTGCACTCACGCACGATTTCCTGGGCCGTATCTTCGTCAAAAGCGACAACGGCACTGACCGATTCCAGCGCCGCCAACACCGCCATCCTGTCCTCGCAGGCATTGACCGGCCGGTCATCTCCCTTTCCCAATCTCTTTACCGATGCATCCGTATTGACTGCCACGATGAGTGAAGCGCCCAGCTCCCTTGCCTGAGCCAGATAAGTGACATGTCCCCGATGCAGGATATCGAATACACCATTCGTCAATACTACCGGCTTGGGCAAACTGCCGATTTTCGATTTCAGTTCCGACCGGTCCCAGATTTTTTGATAAAAAGGCGCCATGAAAATAAAAAATAAAAACGATGATCACTTTGCAGCCATTTTTCGCCCTGCGTGAACGAAAAGAAAAGCTGCCTGTCTTATAAAGGTTCCGGCAGAGTCGTTCCAGGTCGTTTGTTTCCTTTTGTATCAGGCATCGACTTTTGACCAGTTTTCCTTCATATTGCCTATATCATAAGCCAATCGTGAGTTTGAAATGAAACGTTTCCGTCAAATTGTTGCATGGCTGTGTTTATTGAGTGCGGCTTCTTTCGCAAGTGCAGCCACACCCCAACCATCCAGGACAGTCAATATTCCTCCCTCTGCCGACCTCTCATATGCCGTTGCCACCCAATATAACGGATTGAACGTCAACGGGAATTCTTCCATCCAATGGAAAGCCGATAAAAATTCCTATACCCTGCAGACAGAAACACGCATCGGGCTGCTGGGAAAAATCCTGGACGCCACGAGTGTGGGAAAAATCGGAGCAAAAGGCCTCATGCCGGAAAAATACGTGGAAAAGCGCATACGGAAGGGATCGACGACAACGATATTCAACCACGTTGAAAATTCCGTCGCCTATCCTTCCGGCGACCACGCGAAAATGAAAGACATGGAGCAGGACAGGGCCAGTATCGTCTGGCAACTGGTTTCAACCGCCCGTGCCAACACCGACAAATTCATCATGAATTCAGACTGGACATTCAATGTCGCCGGCAGAAGCAAAACGGAACCCTGGGTATTCAAGGTCGTCAAAATCGGCACTCTTGAAACCCCGATGGGGCAAATCAGGACAGTCCAGCTGACACGATCCGACAGGGGTCAGCAAACCAGTGTCTGGTTGGCTCCTGCCGACAACTGGTACCCTGTCCAGATTTTGTTTATCGAAAAAAACGGCACCCAGATCAAACAGACGATAAAGAAAATCACGCCAATCTAGACCTTTCATTTCGAATGGCTATCCGTTCTAGTCGAATTTGAAGTCGTACAACAAATCGACTGCCGTCACCGTACCTGTCTGGCCAACCAGGGACAGGCGTCTTGAAATGATGTAACGCAGCTTGATCAGGTTGGTCGCGCCGGTAAGCCCCTGTTCATAAGTCAGGTAAAGACGGGAAGATATCCGCTTGCTCAGGGTCAGAACCGTTTCCTCGAGATCCGGCGACGAAGAGAATCCGATATCGTCCAACCCGATCGTACTGGCGATTTTCGATGGGAGTCCTCCAGACTGTTCCGAACTGAGAATGGCCGCTGCCGCGGCGGCAATCGCGGCACGCTGCTGGCCATCGCCATTTTCACCACCCCCATATCCCAGTACCAGCCAGGAAAGTTTTTCCGTATCGGACACTTCCGGCGTCGAGACCAGTTTGACTCGAGGCGCCTGCGCCGTTCCTTTGACAGAGACCCCCACCTCGACCGAATCATCCGTATCAGCCACTTCACGAACCGCCAGAATATCTACCGTCGGATTCTCTACCGGCCCACTGAACGTGATTTGACCCTGCTTGATCGTCAGTTTCTGACCGAAAGCACTGTAGGAACCGTCCACGGTATTGATGGTACCGAAAACACGCAAGCGGTTGTCCTGTGACGATACGGCCTGAATCTGGCCTGCCAATCGGGTATTTATCCCTTTTCCTTTAAGGTAAAACCTGTCACCCAGATTGACCTTCAGATTGAACCGCAGGGGGATGGGCTGATCCGCCTTTTTCTCCGGTCTGCCGAGAACAACGACATCCTTGCTGTATGTGACGTTATTGGAATCGGTCAGAACAATCATCGCCCTGTTGACGTACCAGTCACCGATCAGTTGCAAACGGTCCTTGTCCAGTGAAAAATGACCGTTCCCGGTAATGGCCAGCTGACGGTCAACGTTGGACAAAATCAGAAGTTTGTTCGTCTTGAACTGAAGATTCGTGCTGATCTGTCCGTTCTTGAGCTGTACACCTCCGGTCAACTGCAAGTCGCCTTCAGGACCGTACATGATCCCCTTCTGGATTTGAACCTGATTGCCGTTCAGAACAGCCACCAGTTCCCCTTTAGACAGATTGACCCCCATGCTCAGCCAGTTTACCGCCAGATCTTTCCCATTCAGGGTACCCGCCAATCGTGGATTGCCGAGAGTGCCGTTGGCACTGATCGACATATTCAGCGAACCTTTCAGTTCGATATCGGGTTGTCCGGTCAAAGGCCCGATCCAGGCAATTGACGGGATATCGGCCAGGACTGACAACTGCAATGGACTCTGGCTCGATACACTCCAGCTTCCATTCTGTTTCGCAAGCCGCGTCATACCCTTGACCTGAATCGTGCCCGCTTTCTCACTGACAAGCTGTGCATTGAGAGTGACGCTGTTTCCGGAAAGGATTGCCTGTATATCGAATGTGCCGAGTCCCAGTTTGATCCTGTTGTCGCCCAACAGAGTGATATCGCCTTTTTCACGGTAAATATGGATTTTTCCGTTCAGTGTCCTGTCGGCTTTCAACGACCAGTCAGCCCCAAGCGTCAAATCGCTTCTGACTGTATTTTTCGAATCGGGCGACATCGCCAGCAAATAAGCCAGAGGAATGCCATGGGCATTTCCTGCCGTTTCCAGCAGGGAACCGCGTTTGATCAATGACTGGATGGTCAATTTCCCGCTCGGCAACTGCAACACCAGATTCTTCAATGAAAAACTGTCGCTTCCCACACTGACCGGAACGGACGAATCGAGAGAAAATGCCATTTTTCCCTTGTTCTCAAGGGTTTCCAGCTTGCCCTGCCAGACATTGTTCCTTCCAAGACCACCTGACGCTTTTGCCGTCAGGTCGAATGACTCGTTTTTCGCAGTCACTTCAATGACGTGCGACCTTAACGTCCCATTCACTTGTCCCTGTATCAACGTCCATTTTCCCGAACCGACCAGTGCATCATCCAGACGGACATCGGCGTCGATCCGGTCATTCGGTTCCATGCCGAATCGGAGTCTGGCCTGTATCTTTCGCGCACCATACTGTCCCAGCAGGAGAACATCGTTTCCATCAAGATTCATACTGGCACGAAGAGAATTCAGCGGGCCGCTGACTTCTCCTTCTCCTGTCAGGTTACCCTTGTAACCTTTTCCGAAAATCCCCAGATCCGGAGCATTCAATTTCCATAAGAGGCGATCTCCTGACCTTCCCAGATTTCCTGACGCACGTATCGAATTCACGCCCAACGCGAGTGAAACGTCAGCGTTTTGAACTTCTTTGTCTTTTATCTGGAAACGTCCTTTGCCAGACAGCGGCTGATTGAACAGGCGGCTCGGCAAAAAGCTGTACATAACATCAATATCCGGCTGCGGTTTCAGATGCCCCGATGTGCCAAAGTCCAGATTCAGGTCGGATTGCGGAAAACGGCCGAAAGCGGCAAAATTGAAACGGCTGACCTTGCCCTTGAATTCAAAATCCTGAGGTTCCTTCAAATCCAGTTTGCCGCTCATCCTCAATTCGCTCTGATCCGCTTTCAACAACGCTTCTTCCAGCGTCAGCAGATCTTCCACTTTCAGGACGCGTGCATTCAACCTGATCCGCGCCTCTTCCAGTTGTACCAGAAACTGTTGTTTCCTGTTTTCATCGACAAAGACGATTTTTCCGGCCACATGCGTCGGCCGGATACTGGAATAAATCTCATGAAAATCGAATCGGGAAGTTTTCAGGCTCATTTCCGTTTTTTCAGATGAAAACTGGCCGTTTCCCGTAAATTGTCCCGCCTTGCCAAAATCGAGTAATACGTCGCTTGCCAGAACATTCTCGACATTGCCGCCGATTTTTCCTTTTACTGAATGAATGGGCAAATAATTTTCGTCAAACGGTCCCGGCCTGGCATTATCAACACTGATTGTCCCTTTCAATGTCTTGTCTTCATATGCATTGATATGGATTTCTGCATTGAACTGTGCTTTGGGCCAGGTCGATTCGATTTTGGATGGGTCGATACCTTTTGCGCTCAAATGAGCCGTCTGTAAGACAAATGGTGCAAATGGCGTGACTACCGCCTCCAGTTTCGCTTTTGCATCGTATCCGTCCAGATTGCCTGAGACATAAAGATTGTTCAGGTCGCCTCCCAGTTTGAGACTGGCCGACGCTTTTGCCAGTTCATTGTCGAACTGTAGCGATCCCCTTATCCTGAATGGCTGTGCGGTTTCAAGATCGGCGTTGATGGCTGCATTACCGAATGGGCTGTCAAACCCCAGGTTCTTCAGTTCCCACACGTCCTTGTCCGACGTCAGCGCGAAATGGACATCTTTCAGCTCAACACCAACCCCCATGCTTGAAACGGAAACCGAACCGAACGTCACATCCGAAACCACAATGGCAACAGGAGGAGCAAGCGATTGCGGCAATTTGAAAGGCTCGTCCGATGATTTTTTCAGGTCGATCGACAATTTTGATGCGCTGACTTTCCCGACATCCAATTGTCCATGCAACAATTGCCAGGGCTGCCATTCAAATTGCAAATCCGTTATCTCAATATCGCGTTCTTCACTGGCATAGACGATCTTCTCGATTTCAAATGAATTGACCAGCGTCCCGCTCACTCCTTGTATTTCAATGTTGCCGCCACCTGCCTGCACTACCCGCTGGACGATCCATTGCAATGTCCATTCCTGACTGACGAGCCAAACCAGTCCCCCAGCCAAAAGGAAAGGAATAAAGATAAGGAGTAAGAGGCGACGTCGCATCAGAATGTAAATCCCAAAGAAAAGTGAAGACGGAATTCCTTGCTTCTTTCACCATAGGCAAGGTCAATCCCGATCGGCCCTGCCGGACTTTTCCAGCGCCCGCCAACGCCGTAACCGAAAGCCGGGTCCAGTTCCTTCCAGGTATCTCCGGCATTACCGGCATCGACAAAAAGCGCAACTCCCCAGTTTCTGATGAAATAGTACTGGTATTCGACACTGGCAACAGCCAGGTAACGGCCCCCGACAATGGCACTCCCGTCCTTGACACCCAGACTTTCATACGCATAACCCCGTACAGATTGGTCGCCGCCGGTTCTGAACAAAACCGTTGAAGGAACCCCTTCCTTGCCATTGGAACCGACTGCACCCAATTCGCCCCGGAGAATCAGTTCTCCTTTCTCTCCTATTGGCTGGAAATGAATGCCTTTCATATAACCCCGAACAAACGATTTATCCGTAAGAACCGGCTCGACAGCAGCTCCGATCTGTGCTTCAAAGGCATACCCTTTTGTCGGTGCAAGCCGGTTATTAAGGCGCCGGGTAATGATGCCGAATGTCAAAGGCAACGCCTGGCTTTTTTGATAAGACTGCCCCGTAATGCGATTGTTTTCATTCAGGTATTGAAGGGACAGATATTTTTCCAGTCGCTGGGTGCCCCATGCCCGTCGGTAGTTGGCACTGACGAGACGGGTATCTTCGCCTTCGATCTGGGAACGGTCATAGAGAACCCCGAAACTGTTCCGGATTCCTCCCGGCTCCTGAGGCAGGAAAATGTCTGCCTTGGCGGTTTTCTGTTTCGTTTGCAGAATGATGGCGCTCTTCAACTTGTAATCCCGGCCAAGAAAATGCAGATTGTCGTAATTCAGGCTGATCCGTTTGCCCGTATCGGTACTGTAACCGACACCAACGGCAGCGTGTTTTTTCTTGTTCTCGACGACCGTCACCGTAATCGGGACTTCTTCCTTTCCCGATTCCAGATCAGCCGTCACTTCGACCGAACTGAAGTAACCGCTGTCCTGAATACGGGACTGCCAGTTCAGCAACGCATTTTCCCGGAAAGTCCTGCCTTCTTTCACCGGATTCAGGCCCATAATGACATCCTTGCCATAACGCTCAAGCCCAACGATTTTGATCGGGCCGAATTTGACAGGATCGCCACTGTTAATCACGACCTTCAGCGTCACTTCATCCGTTTCGGGATTGACGATCGCCTTGGTCTCATCCAGTTCTGCCCTGGGATAACGCACTCTTGTCACTTGCCGTAACAAGGTAACTTTGGCCGCTTCCCAATCCGCCATACGGAACACCGAACCGACGGGCAATTCCCACCCTTTTTTCAGTTGTTCAATACTGGGCTTCACCGAATCGGCCTGTTTGCTGATGGCGCCTTTGAATTCAATGTCGACAGCGGCGACCTTCACCGGTTTCCCCGGGTCGACGTCGATAATGACTTTTCTGGAATGGTTATCCGTCTTCTCCATCCTGGTCTGGATTTTTGGCGAAAAATATCCTTCAGTTTCCACCAGCAGCCGGATCTCATCCGGAGTCTCACGATAGAGCCGTCTCAGCTGGGTGGTATCCATTTGTGCATTGCCCTTCCAGCGCAAGAGTTGCAGATTGTCCTTCAGTATTTTCTTCACCGGTTCAGGCGCATTGATGACGACGTCATAGGCAACCGGTTTTGCATAAACCAGCGAGGAATACACTATGAACAAAAAAACGAGCAGACTTTTCAAAAAGACAGATGAGAAAAAAACAGACATCCCTGTCTTTTCCCTGTTTCCAATGTTGTCTGTTACAAAGTTCGCCATGCAAATTCAATCTTGTCCGTTTAACCCATCAACACTTGGTGAATATCTTATCTGTAAATGGAAAGTATTCATTCATTATTGCTCAAACCGTTCAGGAATTCTCAACCGTTGAAGAATATGTTGTCTTTTTTGTTGAAATAACAAAATTGTCACAAACGACCTGAAAAAGAAGCAATCTTGTAAAATTCAAATCTGTTACTACTGTACGGCAATGACATGAATATTTCCTTGCAAAACAAATCCATTGACTCCGCAAAAAAAGCGCTTGTTCTTTTCAGCGGCGGACAGGACTCGACGACCTGTCTCGCGTGGGCATTAAACCATTACGACAAAGTCGAGACCGTCGGATTTTCGTATGGACAAAGACATGCTGTCGAATTGACTGTCCGGCCCGGCATTCTACAGAAAATCAGGAATTTTTCCGATAAATGGAAACAAAAACTCGGTGAAGACCACATCTGCGATCTTTCCCTGATTGCTCAACTTTCAGAAACAGCCATGACATCGGATATGGAAATCCGGATGATGCAAAACGGATTGCCCAACACCTTCGTTCCCGGCAGGAACCTGATGTTTCTGATGGTATCCGCCATGCTGGCTTATCGGAGGGGATTGGACATTCTTGTCGGAGGCATGTGCGAAACCGATTTTTCAGGTTACCCCGATTGCCGTGACGACGCCATCAAGGCCATGCAGCTTGCTCTCAATATCGGAATGGATACCCGTCTGAACCTTGTCACTCCTTTGATGTGGAAAAACAAAAAGGAAACCTGGCAACTGGCCGCCGAACTCGGTGGTCAACGGCTGGTTGATCTCATCGTCAATGAAACGCACACCTGTTATGTCGGCGAACACGACAAACTGAACGCATGGGGATTCGGTTGCGGAGAGTGCCCTGCCTGTTTGCTGCGAAAAAGGGGGTTCGAAGAGTTTATTTCACAAAAAACGGCTGAATAAC
>JAEYIG010000031.1 GCA_023409175.1 Pseudomonadota bacterium | reverse complement strand
GCCCAGTTGAATGGACTGAGTGGCTTGTGCCTGACCAAGCTTGACGTTCTGGACGGTCTGGAAACGATCAGGATCTGTGTCGGTTACAAGATGGATGGCAAGGAAATCTCGATTTTCCCATCCAATGGTGAAGACGCTTCCCGTTGCGAACCGATCTACGAGGAAATGCCGGGCTGGAAAGAAAACACTATCGGTACCAAATCAATGGACGCCCTGCCAGCCAATGCACAGGCTTACATCAAACGGATCGAGGAACTGGTCGGCAAGCCGGTCGATATGGTTTCGACCGGTCCTGACCGTGAAGAAACGCTGGTTCTGCGCCATCCATTCAAAGGCTGATGTTCTGCCAGCCGTTTCAGCCCTGAATGAGCTGAATGGGCAACAAAAAAGCCGACTGAAAAGTCGGCTTTTTTTATGTTCATGAATTTCAGACGTTGGGTTCGTTGCTGGCTATCTGCTGGGTGGGTTGCGTGAGCCAGCTTCGGATCCTCTGGGCATCGGCGATTCGGGAACCTTTGCCTTTCGAATCGAGGAAAACCATGACAATAGGGCGCCCGTCAATGATGGCTTTCATGACAAGGCACTGTCCGGCTTCGGAAATGTAACCCGTTTTCTGCAACTGGATCTGCCAGTTCGGATTGTGGACAAGCGCATTCGTGGAGCCATACTGCAGCTGGTGCAATCCATCGTCAACCGAATAATGGGTATCGGTGGAATATTTTCTCAGGATAGGGTACTGCGATGCGGCCATGACCAGTTTTGCCAGATCGCGGGCGCTTGCAATATTGCCGCTGGACAATCCGCTGGAATCGACATAGACAGAATCGGACATGCCCAATACCTGCGCCTTGATGTTCATCGCTGAGACGAAAGCCTTCAATCCGCCCGGATAATTACGGCCCAAAGCGGCGGCAGCCCGGTTTTCGGAACTCATCAGGGCCAGATGGAGCAGGTTGCCACGGGTCATGCGGGTGCCGACTCTCAGGCGTGAACCGGTATGTTTGAGCGTATCGACGTCTTCCTGTGTGATCTCAAGGATTTCGTTCATGTCCTGCATCGATTCCACGACAACGAGTGCCGTCATCAATTTGGTGACGGATGCCATCGGGAGGGCGATATTCGCATTTTTTTCGAAGAGGATTTCCAGTTTCGATTCATCCACGATCAGTGCCGCATTCGATCGCAGGGCAAGTGGATCGGGCGTATTTTTCAGTCCGGCCAGATCGCCGGCAGAGAAACGGGTAATGATGGGAGGGGCTGGTCTTAAGGAAACGCGTCTTATACCGATATAGGCTTTTCCATGAGAACTTCTGCGGTCGTGCATGACGAACTTCCTGGAAACGATTTTTCCGGAGCGGGCAGTGACGATCTTGCTGTTCTTGCCCTTTTTGCTGTTTCTGGCTTCCTTGACGTTCGCCTTCTGTTTTGATCCGGCTTTCTGGCCTGTTTTCTGTTTTGCGACAGGAGCGGCAGATTTGCCTTTCCTGGCAGGGGCGACCTTGCCGGCTGTTGTTTTCTTCGGAGCCTTACTGACCTTCTTGGTCGCGGCAAACCCAAGTGGTGCAGTGCAGACACAGAGTATGACAAGTGATAGCAGTCCACTTTTGAATTTGTGCATGGTGTACTCCTTTGAAAAAGTACGACCAGTATACAAAAAAAGTGTGTTTTCCAGAATCAAAAAATGGAAAAAAACTGCGTAAAGGCAAATAGTTAAGATTGATTGTTTATTCTGAAGGCGAAGTTTGTTTTTTTAGCGAAAATATCGGCGGAAACAGTTAATATTTCATTCGATTCATGTCCGGGCACTTTGACGTGAATGTTATGATGATGCCTTTAACGGGGAAAGACTTTTATCAGTGCAATTAACGGCCATTAAATTGTCGGGTTTCAAGTCGTTTGTCGATCCCACAACGATCCGGGTAAATGGAAAACTGGTCGGCGTTGTCGGGCCAAATGGCTGTGGGAAATCGAACATCATTGATGCAGTCCGGTGGGTGCTGGGTGAATCGCGCGCCTCTGAATTGCGTGGTGAATCAATGCATGACGTCATTTTTAACGGTACCACACAACGCAAACCGGCCGGCAGGGCGTCCGTCGAACTCATTTTCGACAATACGGATGGAAGGATTTCCGGCCAGTGGGGACAATACGGTGAACTGGCCGTCAAGCGCGTCCTGACACGGGAAGGCGGATCGACTTATTTCATCAATAACGTATCCGTCAGGCGCAGGGATATCCAGGACATTTTCCTGGGTACCGGCCTGGGGCCGAGAGCCTACGCCATTATCGGGCAGGGTATGATCGCACGCATTATCGAGGCGCGGCCCGAAGAACTCCGGACGTTTCTTGAAGAAGCGGCCGGTGTTTCCAAATACCGTGAACGACGCCGGGAAACGGAAAACCGTCTTTTTGACACCCGCGAGAACCTGAACCGGGTATCGGACATTTTGCATGAACTGGATCAGAGTCTCGAAAAACTGAAGGTTCAGGCCGATCTGGCTGAACGTTTTCACCAGCTCAAGGAAACCCGGGAAAGGCAGCAGAAACTTTTATGGCTTCTGCAGAAAAAAATCAGCCTGAAAGAACAGTCCGAACTGGCTTTTGAAATCGAGAAAGAGCAAACCATCCTGGAAATGCTCTCGGCCGATTTGTATAAACACGAAGCCGAACTCGAAAAGCTGAGGCAAATTCACGATTACGCCAATGAAAGCGTGCATAACGCGCAAGGTGAGCTGTATCAGACGAATGCCGAGATCGGCAGCCTTGAAGC
>JAEYIG010000218.1 GCA_023409175.1 Pseudomonadota bacterium | reverse complement strand
AAAGGCGAACACGCCAGGCCCAGCGTACACACTCCATCAGCCATTTATCGGCAGGCCTGTTCTGGTTTCTGATATTGAAAGCAGCCGCGATTTTCAATTCGCAGGCATTGAACGGGTCGTCCCACCTGGGTCGCTGTTCTTCCGAATCCAGCCTTATTTTCAGGGTGAGGATTTCCTCTCGCCGTCCACGGAGAACGGCAAGCAAGCGGTGAGAAGGAATCGTCCGGATCGTTTCCTGATAATCGAAATAATCTGAAAAACGGATGCCATCCTGTTCTTTTCCCTCAGATACTTTCGACTCGATAACCCCATGCTCATGAAGATAAGACCTCAGATCATTGAGCAGTGTTGCCTCTTCCGAGAATTTTTCAATCAGAATCTGGCGTGCGCCATCCAGAGCGGCCTTGACATCGGATACACCCGGATTGTCCCCGTCATCTGTCGTAAATGCCGGGCGGATAAATTTTGCCGCTTCCACTTCAGGGTCAAGCAAAGGATCCGAGACAAGTGACTCTGCAAGGATATCAAGGCCGGCTTCTGCCGCCAGTTTCGCCTTGGTCCTGCGTTTTGGCCGATAAGGAAGATAAATGTCTTCCAGCCGGGATTTGTCCTGTACCGATAAAATGGCTTCCAGCAAGACCGGTGTCATCTTCCCCTGGCTTTCAATCGATTCGATAATGCTTTTCCGACGCTGTTCCAGTTCACGGAGATAAAGGAGACGTTCCTGCAACAGGCGAAGCTGTGCATCGTCAAGTCCGCCAGTGGCTTCCTTACGGTAACGTGCGATGAATGGCACGGTTGCGCCTTCATCCATTAATGCGATGGCCGCTTCAATCTGGTGTCGGGACACGGCCAGTTCGTCAGCCAATCGTTCTTCAATTGATGAAACCATAACTCTCTACATACAAAATAAAAAACGTGATCATACTCACTTCTGCCGGTTTCGCCATATCCCGAAACAAATTCATATGCTGTTTATTCCGGAAAAACAGGCATAAATCAATTGTTTTTACGGAATTACCCTTTAAATTAAAAAACTGTCCTGTTGAAAAGGATCAGTTTCTTAAGAAAAAAGGGTTCTTTTTTTTTGTTTATGGAAGATAATGTACCTTTTTCGCAGAAGATAAATGTGATTTTTGAGTGGCAATTGGTATGATGAATTTCACGCTGAAAGACATTAAAAAACAGCTCGGGGAAAAAACGTATGCTCAAGGAATTGAATACGTCCAGAAAAAACGCGTCCAGCAGATCCAGCGTTCCGGAAACCTTATCCGGTCACAGGTCAAAGACGCTTCCAACCAGACATATCAGCAAAACACTTTCATCAAATCCACAACCGAAGGCATACAGTTCCAGGGAACCTGCTCCTGTCCATTGATCCTGAACTGCCATCATGTCGCAGCTGTTTTGATGACTATTGTTCAAAAGAACAGTATCGCTACCAAAATAAAAAACACTCCTGACGAAACGCCTTTGTCGAACTGGGTACAAAAACTGTATTCCACCATTTATCCCCTTTCTCCCGATGCGACGGCCAAGGCAGAAACGGCAGAACCTTCGCAGCATCGCCTGCTTTACATTCTGTCTCCCGACCAATCTGACAAACGTCTGTTTCTGAGCATATGCAAAGTCCGTTTCAAACCGACGGGCGGCATTGCCGCGATCGCATCCATTACGGATATCGACAATCTACTGACAGATCGGCCGGATTATTTCTCAAAAGACGACGAAGAGCCGGTACGCCTCTTTATCGCGATGCGATCCGGATCGAATCTCCCTGTCCCGGGCACGGTCGAACCGAAAGGCAGTATCGGTGCCCGGTTGCTGAAAATACTCGTTTCCCAGAAACAGCTTTACTGGACAAATGCCTTGTCCGATATTGCCAAGGGATTGGTATTTCCTCTCAAGGCTGCCCCGGCCAGAGAAGCAAAGCTTGACTGGGTCGAAACCGGTTCAATGATGAAGTTGAAATGGCAATTTGTGCCTTTGGCGGACAAGACCCGGAAATCCTCTTCTACGATAGATTACATCCTGCCGACGGAACCTGCCTGGTATATGGAAAACCTGAGCTGCGGAGAGCTCATTCTCCCGGCAGGCATTCCTGTTTTCTCAATCAGCGAAATCCAGGATCTGATCGCCCAGTCCCCTGCCATTTCCATCAGGGAGAAAAAAAACGTTGCCCGGCTTCTGGCCGAAAAAGGGATCGAGAATATCGTTCCGCAGCCGGAACAGCTCAAAGAAAACGTACTGGATAACATTGCTCCGCAACCCATTCTTTACCTGAGCAGCAAGCCGCATTTTTTCAGCGAAACGGAAACGCCGACCTGGTTTGATTATGCCCAGCTGAAATTCGATTATGACGGACAGACGGTTTTTCTCGGATCATCGCTTCCCATTATCCGTCAGATCAACGAGACTGAAATCGAACGTATCGTCCGTGATACTCAAAACGAAACGGATACATTCAGATTGTTGGAATCTTTCGGCTTTCAATCAGAAAACGGCTCATCTACTCCATTGGCAATTATTCCCGGTGCCATCAGTATGAAATCCCCTACGGACTGGCTGCATTTCACTCAGGAAGAAATGCCGGCACTGATAGCAAATGGATGGAAAATCGAGAAGTCACCAGATTACCGGTATGACCTGCAAAATATCGAAAAATGGTATGCCAGCATTACCGAGAACGATGAGGACCTCGATAAGGACTGGTTCAATCTGGAACTGGGAATTGTCGTCAACCAGAAGCATTTTTCGATTTTTCCACTGCTTCTTCCCCTTATCCAGAAATATCCGGATACCTTCGATTACAGGAAGCTGGACGAACAACCCGATACCGACTCGGTACTGGCAACCTTGCCAAACAAGAACAGGGTTGCCCTTCCATGGAAGATGATCCGCCCGATCCTTCGCATTCTGGGCGAACTTTATTATCTGGAACAGTCCAGGGCGGCCATTTCACTTCATCGACTGGATTCCGCACGTCTTGCCGAACTGGACAAAAGCCTGCCCCTTCAATGGATCAATGGCAAGGCACTGCTGGAAATGGGCAAGAAACTGCTCGCTTTCAATGGCGTCAAAATCGTTGAGCCACCAAAAACGCTCAAAGCAACCCTGCGAGATTATCAGATTGAAGGATTGTCATGGATGCAATTCCTCCGTGAATATCATCTGGCGGGCATTCTGGCCGACGACATGGGACTCGGCAAAACGCTTCAGACCCTTTCGCACATCCTTCTTGAAAAAGAAGCCGGACGACTGACCAAGCCCGCGCTGATCGTTGCGCCGACCAGCCTGATGAGCAACTGGCAAGATGAAGCGTCACGCTTCACACCAGGCCTTAAAGTACTGTTGCTGCAGGGTAAGGAAAGAGCGAAGTATTTTGCCGAAATCGAAAACGCCGATATTGTTCTGACAACGTATGCCTTGTTACCAAGAGACGAGGAAATACTTCTCAAACATGAATTTCATCTGTTGATTCTGGACGAATCGCAATACATCAAAAACATCCGTTCGAAAGCGACGCAGATCGCATCCGTCTTGAAAGCGCACCACAAGCTGTGTCTGACCGGCACCCCTCTTGAAAATCATCTGGGCGAATTGTGGTCACAATTCCATTTCCTGTTGCCAGGTCTGCTGGGCAATGAAAAAACATTCAACAGTGAATTCAGGCACTCGATTGAAAGAAACGGGGATGAAGGCAAACAGGAATTGCTGAACAGGCGCATCAAGCCATTCCTGTTGAGAAGAACGAAAGACAAGGTCGCACGCGAACTGCCGATGAAAACAGAAATGGTCCGGTACGTCGAATTGACGAATGCGCAGCGCCAGACATATGAATCCGTCCGTGAACTGATGGATAAAAAGGTTCAGGAAGAAATCGCCAAACTGGGTATCGCCCACTGCCAGATTCTTATCCTCGAAGCCTTGCTCAAGTTGCGACAGGTTTGCTGCGATCCACGTCTTTTGAGAGGATCAGCCAAAAAAACCAATACCTCTTCAGCCAAACTGAATGAATTGATGGAAATGCTGGACGAACTGCTTCTGGAAAAGAGACACATTCTCGTTTTCTCCCAGTTCACGAGCATGTTGAGCCTTATTGAAGCCGAGCTGAATACCCGTGGCATTCCTTATGAAATCCTGACAGGCGACACGACAGACCGCGCTTCGGCCATACGCAATTTCCAGGACGGAAAAGTATCCGTTTTTCTGATCAGCCTGAAAGCGGGTGGCGTCGGATTGAATCTCACGGCAGCCGATACGGTCATTCACTACGACCCATGGTGGAATCCGGCTGTCGAAAACCAGGCAACGGACAGGGCATGGCGAATCGGGCAGGACAAACCGGTATTTGTGTACAAGCTGATCGCCAAAGGCACGCTGGAAGAAAAAATACAGGAACTTCAACAAAGAAAAGCCGATCTGGCGACAGCCATGCTATCGTCCGGGCAGGCCCAGCATATCCAGATCACGCCGGAAGACCTTCAGTCTATTTTCAGACCATTGGAAGACATCGACATTTCCGAAGAATAGGATATATAAACAAGAACGCCTTGCCACTTTTCAAATGGCAAGGCGTTCGTTTTCTCGACGTCAAATTACTTCTTTTTGCGTTTTGATGCGGCAGCAACAACCGGAGCGCTACCGTTTTCCAGCAAGCTTCTCAGCATCCATGCATTCTTTTCATGAACCTGCAAACGTTGGGTCAACAGATCCAGAGTCGGCTGGTCATTGGCCTTGTCGGCAATTTCCAGAACCTCCCGCGCCGTACGGGTAACCGTCTGGGAACCGATAATCACGTCACGGATCATGTCTTCTGCAGCCGGAACGCCTTCCGTTTCCTTGATGGACGACAGTTTGGCGAAATCCTTCATTGTGCCGGGAGCAGGGAAACCGAGCGAACGGATACGTTCTGCGATTTCGTCCAGTGCATTCCACAATTCCGTATATTGATCCATGAACATGACATGCAATGTCTGGAACATCGGACCGGTCACGTTCCAGTGATAGTTATGGGTTTTCAGATACAGGAAAAAGCTGTCTGCCAGCATACGGGACAAACCATTGCTGATGGCTTGTCTGTCTTTGTCACTAATTCCGATTTCAATTCCAGGGATATTCATTAAGTCTTCTCCTTCATTATCAGTTTGATTTCCAGGAAATCTCATTTCTTTTTGGACTGAATTTATCAGCGTGACAAGCACTTCATCTCCAGAAGCTGCAATATCATTTTGATTGTGAAATATTGTAACGTCATTTCAGGAATCGTTCTGTCCGACAACTTTTTTTCAATTCATCGGAATATCGCTTTTCACCATGTTTCACTGTTATCCGGAAACGATGATTAGTCATAATTATCAAATGGTTAAACGAGTTCTTCCTTATGATGAGTTGATCATTCTAACTCAATCTCAAAACCCGTAAAAAATAAATTTCAAAAAAAAATCCATTTTTCTTTTCAATTAGTAAGTGAATTTAGGTAAATTTACCGGTTTTGACCTTATACTTATTCTCGATACTTACAAATATTTGATTTTCCATCTCTTGGGCCATATAAAACCAGCCTGTTTGGTGACGACTTGTTTAAAAGGGAAAGAACATGAAAATTGCGATCATAGGAGCCGGAGCGATAGGAGGCTACGTAGGGGTAAAGCTGGCGTTAGCGGGAGAAGACGTCACCTTCATCGTAAGGGGAGCCAACCT
>JAEYIG010000203.1 GCA_023409175.1 Pseudomonadota bacterium | reverse complement strand
CGCCTGCCCTGTCCGGTTTTACCCGGGGGATATCTGCGCGATTCACGGCCTTTTTCTTAAAAAAGTATTGTACCGAATTTGTCGGCAAAGGCCAGTTTATCCTGTGAAACATTCCGGTATTCAGCGTGTTTTCCCCGAAATCACAGAGGGAAAAGCCGCAAAAAACGGTTTTTTAACCCTCATGGTGTTGTTTTTCGATAATTTGGGGAGTTTGGTGTCCGGGGTCTTTTTTTATTGTGTTAAAGTTCTCACATTGCTTATTGCCTATGGGAAACATAGGCAATCATCGTATGTGCCCATACCGAACACCAAGCCCGATTCACGATTGACATTATGGCCACCATTGAAGAATTCATCGTCGAAAACAGTCATTCCATTTCGAGCATTATTGATTTCGAGACGTTTGCCCTTCAATGGATGAATAAAGTGACGTCGGAAACGTTTCCGGACGCAAAAGTGGGCGATTTTTGTTACACCGCCTTTTTCGGCCGGGGATCTCCCTGCCCTGACTGTCCGCTTGCCGCTGTCAGGCAAAACCGGCAGCCCGTCGACAAGTCCGTTTTCTTCGAAAAATCGTCACGCTGGTTCAAGATGAACTACCAGTATGCGGAAATCGACGGCCGGGAATGCTGCGTCTGTGTCGGCACGGATGTCACTGGCCTGAAGTCCAGCCTGATCATGACGGAAAACGTCCTGGACAGCCTCCATGCCATCGCCTATATCATCGACCGTGAGACATTTGAATTGCGTTTCGCGAACCGGATGCTGAAAGAACTCCTTCCCGAAGTGACGCCGGGGAAAAAATGCCATGAGTTGCTCTGGGACAGAGCTACCCCATGTGACGTCTGTCCGATGGCGGATCTGAAAGCGCACCACACCCGTAACATCGAACTGTACAACCCCAAATTCAGGCGCCTGTTGAGTCTGGACGGCGTCTTGCTGAAAACGGTACAGAACGAAAACCTTGCCGTGTTCACCGGTCACGATGTCACCCATCGGCTGGAATATGAATCCAGCCTGAAAAAGCTGGCTTATTTCGATGCCATGCTGGATATCGGCAACCATGCCGGGTTCCACCGGAATGTCGAGCTGGCCATTTCATCAGGAAAAACCGGCCACCTGTGCCTCGTCAGCGTGAAGAATTTCAACAACGTCAACATGCTCTTCGGCCGTGAACGCGGGGACGCTATCCTGAAAAGTTTTGCAAAAGGTTTCCTCTCCCATGTGCCAGACGGAAGGGTCTATCGCGTCGGAGGCTGCAAATTCGCTTTCGTGACGGATTCGCGTGAGGTCGGGCAAACGGTCCTGAATCATGTCTGGCGGGACGTTTTCATGGCCCTTTCGCATGAAGAAAAGAATTTCCACATCCCGATGGATTGCGTGTTCATCGAGTTCCCCTCTTTTGCGGGTACGCCTGAAGCCCTGTTGATCAATGCCGAATACAAGCTGAAAACCAATACGGAGTCGGAATACGGCAGGCGGATGGTATTTGACGATCATGACCGGAAAATGATGGAGCGACGTTCCCTGTTGACCTCCGTGATCCGCAATGCCATGGATAACGGGACGTTCAGGGTTTTCTACCAGCCGATTTTTTCCTTTTCGGATCAGGCCTATACGAAGGCCGAAGCGCTCCTTCGCCTGTACGACGATCATCTCGGGTGGGTCACTCCTGACGAATTCATCCCGATTGCCGAAGAACAGGGCCTGATCCACGATCTGGGCCTTTACGTCCTGGAACATGCCTGCCGCAGGGTGACAGAGCGGAAATCGAAAGGGTTGCCGGCGGTTGGCATCCATATCAACGTGTCGACCATCCAGTTTTCAAGGAGCGACTTTTTTCCGGCATTCATGGAAATCATCGACCGTCACGGTATCGACCCTTCGGAAATCGTCATTGAAGTGACCGAAAGCATCATGATCCAGTCGTTCGATTTCATCATGTCGGTCATGAAAAAGTTCATCGACCGGGGTATCCGGTTTTCACTGGACGATTTCGGGACGGGCTATTCCAGCCTGAACTATATTGCCGCATTGCCGATTTCCAGCATCAAGCTGGACAAGTCGTTTATCGACCGCGCCGGAAAATCGGAGGTTTATGCCCTGTTGATCAAGAATATCGTGGAAATCGCCCGGGGTCTGCAGCTTGAACTGATCGTGGAAGGGGTCGAGACCCGCGGCCAGCTCGATGCATTGAAGCGAATCGGTTGCCAGTCGATGCAGGGTTATTATTTTTCACGGCCGATACCCGACACGGAGCTTGACGACTTCATCATGCAAAGCCATACGCTCCCGGTGAGTTACGGGATTTCCGCCGTTTCCTGAACCGGTTCGATCCGGTCAAGGACGATGCCGTCCCTGCCCCGGCTTTTGACGGTATAAAGCGCTTCGTCCGCCTTCGCGAAAAGCACATTCAATGTCGTGCCGTTTTTGGCGATGACGCCGCCTATGCTCAGCGTAATGGGCAGCGGCCCCTTCTGGTTCCTGAATTCCTTCATCCTGGCCTGCAAGGCGGCCAGACGCTTTTCGAGCGAGGCCTGGTCTTTGAATCGGGGGATGAAAATGACGAATTCATCCCCGCCCCACCGGCACAATACGTCGCTGGCACGGAAGACTTCACGCATCGCATCGCCCATGAACCGCAAGACGGCGTCCCCCAGCATATGCCCGTATGTGTCGTTGAAACACTTGAAATGGTCGATATCAATCAGGATAAGCGTATTCCATTCATCCGGGTTGCCGCTATAAAGGGATTCCCGGACCATCTTTTCGGTCGTGTCGCGGTTATAGAGGCCTGTCAGGAGATCCTGCCGGCTTTTGGCAAGAAGCCTGTCTCCGGTTTCGCGCGCACGTTTCAATGAAGTGACGTCCTGTGCACTGGTGAACAAATAGGTTTTCTGTTCATCCTGCCCGTCCGGTTCAGGGTCTGTGATCAGAGTGCAGGTGATGACAAGGTCGCGCCGTCCGTCGGAATAGTTGACGGTGCAGGGCTGTTTCAGGACCCCATTGCTTTTCCGGATGCGTTCGACGATGGAACCGGCTTCGAAAAAAGCCAGATAATCTTCCCGTTCCTCGGGAACGACGATGTTGTCGGCAAACCACCGGATCTGTTCTTTCCAGGAAGCTTTCGGGAGCATCTTCCGGTGGTCATGCACGAAAGTGGTCGATTCATCCGTTTCGGGATTGGTGATGATGAAGTTTTCGCACATGTGCCGTACGACAAACCGGATGCACTCGTTTTTCAGCCAGAGATCACGGCTTTTTTCGATACGGTCAAGGATGTCTTCCGTTTCATCGGTGATGGCACCGATCAGCCCAAGCCGGTCATCGGAATAGATGAAAGACAGGTTGCGGTACTGGAGCTGGCGGTCCCGGTTCAGGATACGGTACCGGACGGCATGTTTCCCGTTTTTGCCGAGTTCGGACAATATCCGGTCGAAACGTGTCTCTTTCAGGAACTCTTCACGGTCGTCAGCAAGGATCTGCGTAGTACAAAACCGCTCGTTGGTTTCCTCAAAATATCCCTCGGCAGGGACATTCAGCCTGGCATTTTCACGCCCGCGGGTGAAAGCGTACCGCCTCGTGGCGATGTCGACGGAAAACACGGCTTCGTAACGGTTGAGGACGAGCGTTTCAAGTATCTGGTGCACATCGGCATCGCCGAAGGCCGTTGCCCCGGAGGAAGGGCTTCCTTCAGTGTCAGAGCCGGACAAGCGATATTCCATTTCTTCCATGGTTCTTGACTTCGTACAGGGCCTCGTCGGCCTTCTGATAAAGGGTGTTTAAGGTCGTCCCGTTCGGCGCACATACCCCGCCAATCGACAGGTTGATAGAGAGGGGAATGCCCTTGCTTGAGAATACACCCATTTTGTCGCGCAGGATATTCAGCCGGTTCGTCAATACTTTCTCATCGGCAAAACCCTTGATAAAAACAACAAATTCGTCACCGCCCCACCGGCAGAGGATGTCATTGGAACGGAACACTTCCCTCATGCAATTGCCCATGTAGCGCAAGACCTCGTCTCCTGTCATGTGCCCGTATTCGTCGTTGACGTTCTTGAAATGGTCGACGTCCAGGATCATGAACGTGTTCCAGGAATCGTTTTTGGCCGCATAAATGTGTTCGCGGATATTCTTTTCGGTCGTGGAGCGGTTCAACAGCCGGGTCAGTGGATCGAACTGGCTGGACAGGAGCAATTCCCGGTTACGTTCCTCGGCCTGCCTGATCGAGGTGATGTCCTGTGAACACAGGAAGAGGTAGCGGGATTTTTTCTGGCGTTCGGAAGGGTCGTCGATCAGGGTGCAGGTGATGGCAAAGTCGTGAAGGTCTCCCTTGTAATGGACGGGAACCGTCATGCCCGCGACGCCTCCCTCTTCCGTCACCCGCGCCATCAGGGAATCCATCCTGAAGTACTGGCGGTACCTTTCGCGGTCTTCGGCAACGACGATATTGTCTGCAAACCAGTTGATCTGGTCTTCATAATTGCTTTTGCAGGCAATATTGCCTTCGCTGTTGGTGAAAGTGGTGCATTCACGCGTGGACGTATTCACGATCATGAAGTTTTCGCACATGTTTTCGACAATGAAACGGATACCCTCGTTCTTGAGCCGCAAATCCAGGTTGCTCTCGTATTGTCGTCTCACCTCTTTCGTTTCGTCACGGATGGCACAGACAAAAGAAGTACCGTCGTTTCGGGGAATGAAGGAAATGCTGCGGTAATGGATGTCTTTCGTGTGCGAGTAACGGCGGTATTTGATGGAAACGGGTTCCCTTTTCCCCATTTTCATCAGGACATGATCCAGTTGCGTCTCGGCCAGGAAAATGCTCCTGTCAGCCTCGTGGATATCATCAGCCGCGACGACCCCCCTGGCTTCGGTCATCCGTCCTTCGTCAGGGAACTGGACAAGCGCATCCGGCTTGGAGATGATTTTCCTGAACCTGCCGGCAGCCGGGTCGACCACAAGCACGACTTCATAGTCCTGCAGAACCAGCGTTTCCAATACCTTGTCCATGTTTCCTTATGCTTTTGCCAAGCACCCTTGTGAAATCCAGTTTAACACAGTGTTGCTCGGAATCAACATAATGTTTTACTGCGTTTAGAGCCGAACCCATACCGAGTCCGTATATTCTATATTAGGATATAGAATATTTTGCATGAAGGAAACATTTTTGTGTTCATAAACCGACGTCTTGTTCCGTTCACGGAAGCATTTCCCGCGTGCAACAATGACATGATGACACTCTCCTGTGCAGAATTCCAGAGGGTAGCGTCTTCTGATGGGGCCTTCCGGATGGCCGGATCAGTTTTCCGGTGCGACCGGCAGGGGTTTTCCGGGCTGTTTCCTGTCCTGTTTTTTTGGCACCTTGCCGCTGTCAGGGGTGATGTGGATGAAGATGACGGTCGAGATGGCCGCCAGGAAACCGAGACACAGATAGGTTCCGGCAAACGCCTTGAGGACGTCGTGTGCGGCCGTCAGGGCGGTTCCATCGGTGAATTCGGACAGTATGGCGGCGGCGATGGCGACGCCCATGCTCATGGAAAGCTGCATGATGACGGACAGGAGACTGTTGCCGCTGCTGGCCTGTTCTTCAGACAGGTCGACGAGCGTAACGGTATTCATGGCCGTGAACTGCATCGAGTTGATGACGCCGAAGATAGTGAAAACCGACAGCATGAGCCAGTAAGGCATTTCTTTCGAAATGGTCGAAAAGAGCGCGATCATGACACCCAGAAGCAGCGTATTGACGGTCAGGATCATCCGGTAACCGAAGCGGTTGACGAGCCGTGTGGCGGCGCTTTTGGCAATGACGGCCCCGACGGTCATGGGGATCATCGTCATCCCGGCTTTCATCGGGGAATAGCCCATGCCGATCTGCAGCAGCAATGGGGTCAGAAAAGGCATGGCACCATTGCCGAGCCTCGCGAACAGGTTCCCGAGGATGCCAACGGAAAAATTCCGTACCTTGAAGAGGTCAGGCGAAAAGAGCGGCATGGGATGCCATCTGGCGTACATGACGTAGCCGACGAGGCAGACCAGCCCGAAGATCATCAACAGGACCATCGGCGCATAGGCCAGGTGCAGTTCCCCGAAGCCTTCCAGTCCCAGCGTGATGGCCAGCATGAACG
>JAEYIG010000201.1 GCA_023409175.1 Pseudomonadota bacterium | reverse complement strand
CGCCTTTTGCCGATCACATTCGGCATTTTCTCCCGCGATGAATCGCAGGAACGTTTCCAGATGCTCATGGGCAAAGGCGAAGCGGCCGCACGCCGCAACTGGATGGAAGAACACGGTAACGAAGCCGAAGCCGACATTTAAGACAATAATTGAAGAATTTCCATGACTGAACAACCCACGCTATTCGATCAGGTACCTCCGGACGATGAACCGAAAGAAAGTCTGATGCTCGCAAGCTTTGCCGAACGTGCCTATCTGGACTATGCCATTTCCGTCGTCAAGGGCCGTGCGTTACCCGATGTCTGTGACGGGCAGAAACCGGTCCAGCGCCGTATCCTTTATGCCATGAATGAACTGAGGCTCGATTCATCAGCCAAACCGCGTAAATCAGCTGCCGTCGTCGGCGATGTCCTCGGAAAATTGCATCCTCATGGCGACCAGTCCGTTTACGACGCTCTCGTTCGGATGGCACAGGATTTTTCGTTACGTTATCCCCTGATCGACGGTCACGGCAATTTCGGCTCACGCGATGGAGACGGGGCAGCCGCGATGCGTTATACCGAAGCGCGGCTGACGCCAATTGCGGAACTCCTGCTCGAGGAAATCGATCAGGGAACGGTTGAATTCCAGGACAATTACGACGGTTCCACACAGGAACCCAAACTCCTGCCGGCCCGATTGCCCGTCACCCTGTTAAACGGTGCATCCGGCATCGCTGTCGGCCTTGCGACGGAAATCCCATCGCACAACCTGAATGAAGTGGCACAGGCGGCAGTCGCCATGATCCGCAATCCGTCAATCAGCCATGCGGAACTGATGGAAATCATTCCCGGCCCCGATTTTCCGGGTGGCGGACAGATCATTACGGCACCCTCTACCATTTCAGACGTATATGAAAGTGGCCGCGGCAGCCTGAAAGTACGTGCCCGCTGGAAAACAGAGGAAATGGCACGAGGCCAATGGCAGGCTGTGGTGACCGAACTGCCGCCGGGAACATCCGCACAGAAGGTGCTTGAGGAAATCGAGGAAATCACCAATCCCAAAGTCCGCACCGGGAAAAAAGCCCTCTCGCCAGAACAGATCGCCTTAAAGCAACAGTTTCTCGGCATACTCGACACGATCCGTGACGAAGCCAGCCGCGACGCTCCGGTCCGGATCGTACTGGAACCGAAATCGAAACGCCAGAATCCGGACGAATTCATGCAGACCCTGCTGGCGCACACGTCACTGGAGTGCAATGCCCCTGTCAATCTTGTCATGATCGGGATTGACGGACGTCCCCGGCAAAAAGGGCTGGCCGATATCATTCTCGAATGGGTCGATTTCCGTTTTTCCACAGTCACACGCCGTACGAACTGGCGACTGGGCCGTGTCGACGACCGTATCCATATTCTTGAAGGCCGTGAAACAGTACTGTTGAATATCGACGCTGTCATCCGGATCATCCGTGAATCGGATGAGCCGAAAGAAGCATTGATTGAAGCATTCAACCTGTCCGAGCGTCAGGCTGAGGATATCCTCGAAATCCGCTTGCGCCAGTTGGCACGTCTCGAAAAAATCAAGATCGAACAGGAACTGGCTGAATTACGCAAGGAAAAGCAAGGCCTCCATGACCTGCTCGACAATCCGTCTTCGATGAAACGCCTGATCATCCGTGAAATTGAATCCGACCGTAAAAAATATGGCGACGCCCGCCGTACGCTGATCGAGGAAGCCGAAAGGGCGACAGCCGAACAGAAAATCGTCGATGAACCAGTCACCGTCATCATTTCCCAGAATGGCTGGATTCGCCAGCGTACTGGTCACGGACTGAATCTTTCAGCCATCACTTTCAAGTCCGGCGACAATCTTCTGTCCAGTTTTGAATGCAGGAGTACTGATTTCCTGCTGGCTTTCTCGTCAACGGGACGGATTTATACCATTCCCGTCCATCAGTTGCCAGGTGGACGTGGTGACGGCATGCCGATTACGACATTTGCCGAAATTGGCATCGACGAAACGATCGTCCAGTACTTTGCCGGATCTCCCGAGACATCCGTCCTGCTTTCAATGACTTCGGGATATGGTTTTTCAGCAAAAACGTCCGATATGATGAGCCGGGTTCGCAACGGCAAATCGTTCATCACGCTGGAAGACGGCGAAACCCTTCTGCCGCCTCTGGCAATTCCCGCTTCCGACAAATGGATCGGCGTCCTCTCTGAAAAAGGCCGTTTCCTTCTCTTTGACATCGGTGAACTGCGGACCCTTTCCTCCGGCGGCCACGGCGTTATCCTGATGGGACTCGACAAGGATGAAAAACTCAAGGCCACGCTCCCTGTAGGAGAAAACGGCTGTATCGTCGTCTGTATGGCCCGTAATGACAACCGGTACGATGTTCGCATTACCGGAAACGCCATTGAAACATATACCGGCAAGCGTGCCCGAAAAGGCAAAGCTGTTGAAACCCGGTTTACGCCTTTCAGTCTCGAAAACATCAAATAAACTGCATATATTTGTTCAGCTTTTCACGAGATGTGATTCAATACTTTCCAGATTTCCCGTGATACAGGACTGACCGGTCCGGTTTCACGGGAACGACGATGGTTTGTTCGTACACGCGTGGCACGCGCTATTTCAGCCCGGGCCATTTTGACTGTTTATCACACCCGATATATGCAAAACGACGGCAATCCAGAAAAACGGACAAAAAATTCCCGCGAATCAAGGCAACAGGAAAATGAATCTACTGCCGACAAAATTCAGGGCATTGAAAAACCGGACGAACTGTTTCAGATAGACACCGATCCGGACAATAATCTTTTTGTGTCCACTGGAGAAACCGATCATCTTTTTTCAGGAAATAACAGGACAGACTATCGTCGGCTATTTGAAAAAGTGCCTGCCGCCATGCTCGTTCTCGACAAGTCCGGGAAAATCATCAAGGCCAATTACGCGGCAGCAAGGCTGTTAGGGCATACTCCCGTCAGGCTGGAACAGACATATTTCGCCGATTACCTGAAAAAGGCCGACCGCGATTCATTCCGGACGGCCACCAAAAAACTGAAGAACGCCAGGAACCATTCCGTTTGGGAAGGACAGACTGAAAAAACCCAGAGAATCTTCCGGATGCGCAGTTTTTCGGACGAAAAAAACCAGAATCTGCTTCTTTCACTGGAAGACGTAACCGACGAAAAGGAAAAACGCGGTCGGCAGGAAGCGCGTGCCCTACAGTTACAGGAAGACAGCCGGCTTTACCGTATGGCCGTCGAACGTTCGGAAATCGGACTCTGGAAAGCGT